>QNBI01000204.1 GCA_003641675.1 Spirochaetota bacterium
AATATTTCCGAACCGGTAGTAGATGTAATAAAACGGTATGGAAAATATATATTTAAAGGGGAAAATACCTTTCCTTATCCCCATAATTATAAAATGCCTGCCAGATGAACGCATTGTAAGTGTATGGTCTACATCAAAAAAGTCTATGCCGGATAATATCATCAGAATAGTAGATTACTTTAAAAAAGTCTGTTTAGTCAAATGTGTTTTGGTTTATTATAGAGAATATTAACTTTTATAACAGAATTGCAAAAAAAATAAAATTTTTTGTTGATGATTGGGAAAAGTATTTGTATCTTTTCATAAAGCGTTATTACGCTTTGTCCATTCTATTACAAATATAAAAATATCAATAAGGAAGGGTAGGAGTATGGCAAAACAATTACAGTTTAACGAAGAAGCCAGACAGGCACTAATCAAAGGCGTGGAGAAAATGTCCAATGCTGTAAAAGTTACTCTCGGACCTAAGGGTCGAAATGTTGTTCTGGATAAAAAATTCGGGGCACCTACAGTAACAAACGACGGAGTAACAATTGCTAAAGAAATTGAGCTGGAAGATCCATTCGAGAATATGGGGGCGCAGCTTTTAAAAGAAGTAGCAACAAAAACAAATGATGTTGCAGGAGACGGTACTACTACAGCTACTGTTCTTGCATACTCAATAATTAAAGAAGGTCTAAAGAGTGTTGCAGCGGGCATTAATCCTATGGAGATTAAACGCGGTATTGCACGCGCAGTAGAAGTTGCTGTGGATGAGATTAAGAAAACAGCAAAGACAATTAAGGAAAAAGAGGAAATTGCACAGGTTGCGGCAATTTCGGCCAATAATGACAAGGAAATAGGCGAATTAATAGCAGATGCCATGGATAAGGTAGGAAAAGACGGAGTCATTACCGTAGAGGAATCAAAATCTATGGAAACCAACCTTGAAGTTGTGGAAGGAATGCAATTCGACCGTGGATATCTTTCACCCTACTTTGTAACCAACAGAGACACCATGACAACTGTGCTGGAGAATCCGTATATACTTATTCACGACAAGAAAATCTCCAATATGAAAGATCTTCTTCCTGTTCTCGAAAAAATAGCACAGTCGGGCAAGCCGATGCTCTTAATTGCAGAGGACGTGGAAGGCGAAGCTCTGGCGACTCTTGTTGTAAACAACCTAAGGGGAACTTTAAATGTATGTGCAGTAAAGGCCCCTGGTTTCGGCGATAGAAGAAAAGCTATGCTGGAGGATATCGCTATTTTAACAGGCGGCCAGGTAATTTCCGAAGAGCTCGGTCTTAAGCTTGAGAATACCGAGGTTAATCAGCTTGGAAGAGCGAAAATGATTAAGGTAGACAAAGAGAATACAACTGTTATCGAAGGTTCCGGCAAAGAGAAGGATGTAAAAGACCGCATAGCACAGATTAAAGTCCAGATCGAAGAAACCACATCGGACTATGACAGAGAAAAACTTCAGGAACGTCTTGCTAAATTAGCAGGCGGTGTAGCAGTTATTAATGTCGGTGCCGCTACAGAGGTAGAACTAAAAGAGAAAAAGCATAGAGTGGAAGATGCTCTCTCTGCTACAAGGGCAGCCATCGAAGAAGGTATTATCCCCGGAGGCGGGCTTACACTAATTCAGGCTGTTAAATCTATGAACAAAGCGGATATAGAAGATCTTACAGCGGATGAGAAGGTTGGGTTTAAGATTGTAACGAGAGCTTTACAGGAGCCAATTCGTCAGATTGCAGAGAATGCAGGACTGGACGGGGCTATTGTAGCGGACAAAGCCATGAACGAGAAAAAGGGAATCGGCTTTAATGCACAGTCTATGGAATGGGTTGATCTTCTTAAAGCAGGTATTATTGATCCTGCAAAGGTGACAAGGTCTGCGCTTCAAAATGCAGCTTCTATTGCAAGTCTGCTGCTTACAACAGAATGTTCAATAACCGACATTCCGGAAAAAGAACCTCCAATGCCTGCAGCACCCGGAGCAGGCGGAATGCCTCCATACTAGAGGAATATTAATAGCGTATTTACCATGCACATTAGCAGAACATTACAGGGGAGTCTTTAAAGAAAGATTCCCCTTTTTTATTTAGACCCTAAAACCGTAGTACTTATGGCTTTCGTGGTTTGTTATGCAAGGTCCTCAAGGAATTCCGGATATTCCCGAGCCGTATCAATAAACTTTTTAAATTCTTCACGCCTGGAAAACTTAAAGTTATCTGTAAATATTTTTATTGTTTTTAAAGGGTCGCCCTCTGTGCTTTTGTAGAGGGATCTAAGGCTCTTAAAGTGAGGTTCCAGGTACTCATTCATCCTGCACCATATATTAAATGCATAATGTATGGAGTCTATCCCATATTTTAACAGATGCATAAAAAACAGGGTGCTTAGCGCTGTTTCCGTCTCGGAGGCACAACCCGTAATTCTGCTTTGGGGAATATGGAGTGTGTCCGCCCATTGCTTTAGAATTTTATCTCTTCCCTGAAAACAGCACAGCAGATAAACCTCTGCACGAGTAGGAACTATAATGTTGCCGGCTGTTAAATAGTAGCCGCGGTTATCTGTAACGGCGGGTCTTTCCGCTGCTCCGTGACCGGATATAATAATATTTTCCAGACTGTTTAGGGATGCCAGATTTAGAACTTCTTGTCTGCTGTCCTGCCATCTTATCCTGTACGATTCTTTTTTAGAGGATAGAATATTAAGTATATGTGAGATTCCGTTAAACTGTTTATCCTTTTCAGAGTAGCATGTGATAAAGAGAGTTTTTGTAGTGTCCGGAATCATTTGGAAACAGACTCCGAATACGAAAGGATAAAACCTATTATTCTATCTCTTACAGATTCCCGGATTGTTTCAAAGCTTACATGCATAATATCTCCGTTACGGGAGGTTCGGATAACTTCGCCGATTATACTAATTCTTTCCTCGCGCGAAATATAGAATATTAACTCAACATCGTCGCCCTGTTTAAAGCGTTTTTCTGGATTAACAATACTGGCACCCCCTCCTCCCAAATCTAAAAAGCGGGATTGTACAACCTTCTCACTGGAACCTGCAACTCTGATAAGCAGAGGGAGTGATATATTTTTCCTGTAGTATTTTCTTTTCTGAGTTAGTTTAATCTGCTCGGAATGAGCTATATAGATGGTGCCGCCTTCTAGCTTAATTACATGCGAGCGGAAACTGAATATTCCGTTTTTCCTCTGGAATACAACTGTTATATTGCTGCCGGAAGCCGGCGGGATTTTATCATCTTCTAACCTTACTGCAAGGGCTCCGGGAACTATCCCTGTAATAGTTCCCTTAAAACGCCTTAGTTTACCCTGAAGAACGTATAGTTTAAGTTTTTCCGGAAGTTCCGCAGTTGAATGGATGTTGCTCTCTCTATCCTTTAATGTAAAACCAAGTTTTACCCGCAGAGCTGCAATAGCGCTTTGAGATACCGAAGAATCTGCTGCAAGCAATTTTGAAGCGCAGAGATTAAAAATTCGCTGGCTTGCAAAAATCTGATGTTTTGAAGTATCGCGGTCGCGGATAAAGGTGGTAAGTTTTTCTATAAGCTCTGTTTCGGAGGGATTAAGCTGGAATTTATCTATATATTTATCGTATAGCTTTTGAGAGTATTTAATTTTTAAAGACAATACCTTTTTGTGTTGATGTCTGTAAAACCATATAAGGAAAAAAATAAAAGCTGCCAAAAATAAAATGAGTAAAAAAAGTTGAAAGGGGCTTATCACCAACCCTTGAGCGATACTGCCCAGAAAGGAAGAAAGTTTATTTTCGTCAAGGATTAACATTAAATTCCCCTATTGAATTTCGGCAGATACATGCTTACTATATAGGATATACAAGTTAGGAATCTCGTTCAAGGAGCACTGAGTGATAAGCAGGGAAGATTTTACTTTTACAATAGGATATCGGGGAAATACCGCAATAGTAAACGGCAGCCTAAAAAGGAAATACTCAAAAATGTCCGCATTGGAATTAGCAGAAAGGGGAATGTTTAAACAGGCGATATGCTATGCACTTTATACTGCAAGCAATGAGGACCTTGAGTCTATCTTAGAAATGTATAACGAGCATAATGAAAATAAAATTCAGGATACAGAGGAACTCAAAAGAATATTCGGGATAACCAGAATACCGGAAGAGGTTACAAAGGTTATTCCTATGTAGCGGTGTCGTGCTGTTTTTCGGTTATTAACGAATGTTGCCTTAAGCTCACTTGACTTGATTTGAAAAATTATGATATTTTACCAGAAATCATTTAATTAAAAGGAATTGCTATGATAACAAACTATTTAAGTAATCTGACACTATTACAGGTTGCGGGCGAGAATGCCGGCGGACAAATGGTAACCATGTTAATTACCTTCGGGCTGATAATCCTTATTTTTTACTTCTTGGTTATAAGGCCTCAGAATAAGAAACAGAAGGAAACAAAGGCCATGCTTGAAGCAATTAAAAAGGGAGACAGGGTAAGCACCGTCGGAGGTATCAGGGGAACTGTTACAGCTGTCAAAGATCAGACTGTTACATTAAAAGTAGATACCGATACGAAAATCGAGTTTAATAAGAGTGCTATTGCAAACGTACTGGAGAGAAAAGAGAGCACATCAGAAAAAGAATAGGGTAACAGCGGAAATCCTTTCTTTTAAAGGCCTTACACGTTCTCATATTTTGAAATTCTAAAGCGGAGTTAGTTCGATGAGCAAACGATGGAGATTTATTCTTATAATTATTTTACTGGGTATTGCGTATTGGTTCTTATA
>QNBI01000205.1 GCA_003641675.1 Spirochaetota bacterium
GAAGGAGAGCGGCCAGAGTAAATGCAAGCGGTATCGTAAAAACGCCCAGTGCTGTTGAAATAAGAACCATAGCCCCTGAATCACCGGGTTCTACTCCGTATCGAAGAGGAAGAATAAAAGAAAACACGGCCGAAGGCAGAGAAGAGGCTACTAAAACAACGGTTTTTAGCAGTCCGCCTATGCCGAATATATAAACGGCAGCCATGCCGGCCAGAAATCCTCCTACAAAACGCAAAAGCAGTCCTGAAATAATATGAAAAGAGGCCTTTATTTTACTTCCTGTTAATGAGGCACCGAGGGCAAATGCCGCAAGGGGAGGAGCGGCAACACCTCCGAAACTAAAAACAGACATGACAGTTCCGGGAAGAGACAAAGAACTAAAACGAAAGACAAAACCCAATACTATTGCCCATAAAAGGGGTGATTTTATCATCTCTTTTAACCCGGCAACAGAAAAACCGCCCGTCACAATTAGAATGCCCAGGGTAAAAATAAGAAAAGTCTGTATCTGGTCGTATATGACAATAGAATTCATAGCAGCCATTCCTCCCCAGAGTTTCATAAGAGGAATACCTAAAAAACCGGAATTCATAAATATAACCGGAGGCATAAAACTGCGCAAATCCAGATTAAATATTTTAAGGTAAATTATTGACAGAACCATAAGGCTCAGTACCACAAATACCGTTGCACCTAAGAGGTTTAAGACATCGGAGCCTACTATTGTTGAATAGTAGAGAGAATCAAAAACCAACAGAGGCATAAAGAAATCCGTAACAACACGAACATAAGAATCACCGTTAAGTTTAAAGAAAAACCCCATAAGAAACCCGGCTATTATTACAATAAACAGAGGCAGTACTATAATAAAAATATCAAGTATCATTTGCAGCGAATGTAACAAATTTCGATAAAAGCTTCAATTACAGCTTGAATTCATCCAAAAGTGTGGTAATATTGTAACTGGATGATTAAAAGTATTGTCAAATTTATACTGTTCATTAATCTCGTAGTGATTGTATCATCCTGTGGTGATAGTGCTTTATTTTCTACACTGCAGGACACCACGCCTGCAATTGATATAAAAACAATTTCCGACGGCCAGGTACTTAGCCCGGACAAAAATCTGTCTCTGCAGATCATAAACTCCTCTTCGGATGAAAAAGATATATCTCTCGAAATCACACTTAAAGACGTCAATGCAAACATCATTTCCACCTCGACCATAGATTCTCCAGGTTTAAATGAGGACATCACGCTGGAACTGCCCAGGCTAAGCGACGGCGAGTATACCATTATATTTAAAGTCATTAAAAACGGTGAAACAGTTTCCGAAAAAACAAGAACTTTTTTCTATATAACCGGAATTTATCAAATACTCGGAATACAGTCTGACCCGCCTGTTATAAGCCCTAATACAGAGGTTAAACTCAAGGCGGATTTAAATATCCCGGATAATTCGAACCCTTTTCTGAGATGGAGTCAGAACGGAAAGGTTATAGCAAGCGGTACCGTGAGCGAAGGCAGAGACAGTATAGAGTGGGAAACTCCTAAAAAGGAAGGGGTATATACTATAAAGGTTGAACTCTTTCCGGCTGCCCCTCCGGCAGCAGACAATGACTATACCTTTGCATCTTCTATTTATTTAAGTTCGGAGATGTACGTAACAGCGCCTTTGAACAAATCCTCATACTACAGTGCAATATATTTTAATAATACTCCCGAGGAATTAGGAATGGTTAAAACTGCATTAGGTACTTTTTCCGGTTCCGGCAATGCACAGGATTTTACCATTACACCGATAGGGTCTCCAAACCCGGACAGACATTTATCTACTGCAGGTTATAGCCTTAGCTCCGGAGAGGGTTTCTTTGCAGATTACAGTATTATTCCTGCAGAAAACGGAAGGATTGAGCCTTTTACTTTGAGCTTAGACTTCGCGCTGTCGGCCCTTCCCGAACATGGAGTAAAGGGCAGTATTTTATCTGTTAATGACGAACAGGGCATCCCCTTCTTTAAGCTGCAGGTAAATGACAGCTCTGAATTAGAGGCTAGTTTTAGAACGGCAGATTCAACATTAATTACGCTTAATTCCGGATTTAAGATAGAACCTTCCGGAGAAATAACGAAGGTAAGCCTTTCCGTTTTCCCATCGGACAACTCTACAGAAATTATCTGGTTTAAGAATGGCTTTCAGAAAAAATCGGAAACAACGGATATTAACTACACCGGTTTAAATGCAAATGCTGTAACAATTGTAGGAGGGCAGGATAGTTTTACAGGAAGCATATATAAGCTTACCGTTTTCTACAGGGATGAAGGCGGAAATTCCACAATAGACCCTGATATCCTTAATGATGAACTTACCAATACTTACAAAGAGAATCTTATTTTTGCAGACGGTTTTGACGGCAGATATTTAAACAGCGATATTACCGTAAACGGAGAATGGCAGATTAATTCCGGCTTTCTCATTCTTAAACAGTCTGCACAAATAGAAACGGAGCCGATAAAACTGGATACGGGAAGTTATCGGTTCACTATTGCTCTGTCTCCGGAATCCAAATCGATGAACAACGGCGATGAAGAAAGCCTTAAAAAGAGGAAAATTAGTATTATCGATACTTCCACCGGTAATGAAATCTTTGCGATTTTAGCCAGCGGAGCTGTAGTATTTCCGGAACAGGATTCGCCGGTTACTCTAAATGAAACAGACAGCACTAACCTTTCATTTACCTTGCAATGCAGTAAGAAGAACGGCAGCATCTCTCTTTTAAATAAAGACTTAAACAAAGACAACAGCGGGAAAGAATCTAACCTTTTGCTTGAGAACAGCGGTGAGGTAAGTATCAGCCTAAAAATAGTTAATCCTGAAAAAGACGATATGTCCATAGATTATATCACAGTAATAAAAACAGATGAAAATCAGGAGTAGTGTAAAACCCGCATAATGAATATCTATCTTGTACAGCACGGAGAAGCTCTATCGAAAGAGGAAAACATTAAGCGCCCCTTATCGGAAAAAGGAAAGGACGTCGTAGAGAAGCTTGCAAACGCATGTGCGGCATACAGGGTATCTCCCAAGCAGATATACCACAGTACGAAATTAAGGGCAAAACAGACGGCAGAAATTCTCGGCCATCAGCTTGGTATTTCCCTCTCGGAGAAAGCGGGTCTTGAACCTCTCGATCCTGTAAGGCCGGTTTATGATGAAATAAACTCCATGGAGTCCGATGTAATGATAGCAGGGCATCTGCCATTTCTCGAACGCCTCGTTTCTCTTATGCTGACAGGTTCAGAGAAAAACAGGCCGGTTCTTTTCCAGCAGGGTGGGCTTGTCTGCCTTACTAAAGATGAGGAAAACATGTGGTCTATTGTGTGGACAGTATTTCCCGCCCAGCCGTGGATTTAACCCAGAGCTTTTACCGCAGACTGCAACTTCATAGATTAAACTACTTTATAGAGAGGTTAAAGACGCCGTCCCACGAAGCCGGAGGATTCTTTTTCCGGAAATCCCTGCACCTCTTAATATAGACAGCAGAGGGGCCGTCATTAGGATTAACCTTTAATACATTATTAAACACTGCCGCTGCCCCTTCCCAGTCCCTCTCTTCGAACAGTTCAAGCCCGCCGTGAAAAACCTCTACAGCTTCTTTTACCTTTGCATCTGCTAAATTTTCTTCATCGAGGAGTTCGAAAAGTCTTACAGGCTGCTTAATACCTACAACCCTTACCCGGTCGAGTTTCCTTACAAGAAAATGATCCCCTATTTCCTTTCTCGTTGTTTCGCTTATTAAAACCCATGTGCCGTACTGCTTGTTGACACCTTCCAGTCTCGACGCAAGGTTTACACTGTTTCCCATCATCGTATAGTCCATCTTCTGTTCGGTGCCCATATTACCTACAACCATTTCTCCGGTGTTTATTCCTATTCTTGTAAGCAGTACAGAGGGCGCCATTTTTTCAGCAATAAAATGCTCGTTTAAATATGTCTCCATTTTTTTCATTCTAACGGCGGATAGACATGCACGAAATGCATGGTCTTTAAATTCAACGGGAGCTCCGAAAAATGAAATAATGGCGTCTCCTTCATATTTATCGATGGTCCCCTTCTGGTCAAGTATAATGTTGCTCATTTCGGATAAATACTCATTAAGGAGTTTTACAAGGTCCTGCGCATCTAAAGATTCTGAAATTGTGGAAAAACCCCTTACATCTGTAAACAGAGCGGTAAGGTATTTCTTTTCTCCTCCTAAGTTTAGTTTTTCCGGATGTGAAATAAGCTCAGAGACAACATCGGTGGATAAATAGTGAGTAAAAGCATTTCTTAAAAAGCTCTTTTCCTGCTCCGTGCGGAGGAATTTTAAAAAAGTAATTGCAATAAAGGTTAAAAACACGGAAAAGGCAGGAGTTACAAGATCAAGGTATGTACCCGTAAAGAGGAAAAATAGAATTCCTGCCGCTAAGGTTATCCCTAAAAAAACTACGCCGATTATAATCGATAAAAACGGTCTTAGATTTAAAATTAAAACGGTAACAACAACGGAAAGGACTAAGGCAGCAATTACGGAATACCACCAGGGCATATCATCGAGAAAAGAACCGGAAAGCACCGTATTCACCATTGCGGCATGTGTTCCGACATTCATGTATTTACTTTCAAAGGGGTTAACACCTATATCGGTTGTTGACGTACCTGTCTGCCCTATAAAGCAGAAAGAATCGGGAAGGTTGTCTCTAA
>QNBI01000206.1 GCA_003641675.1 Spirochaetota bacterium
AAGTGGAAAAGATGAGGTAATAGTTAAATTTGAGCTTACGGCCCCGGAAGCAAAATCGGTATCCCTTGCCGGCGATTTTAACAATTGGGAACCTTCGAAGCTCTTTCTAAAGGATCATAACGGTGATGGCAAATGGGAATTAAAGATTAGACTTAAAAAAGGGAAGGTATATACCTATAACTTTCTAATAGACGGCACTAAATGGATACCCGACCCTTCTTCACCTACAAAGGTGAAAGATGATTTCGGCGGTGAGAGTTCAATACTCAAAATATAGGAGAGGACATGAAGAAGTTTTTATTTATTCTTTCCGTTCTTTTATTCACTGTGGCCGGCTTTTTATATGCACAGGATAGCCTGCCTAAACCGGAAAGCGAACTTTCGGAGGACGAAGCTTTCAAGAAACTTCCGTACAGCGACGCATGGAAGGAGTCCTTCTTAAAAAGCCTTAAAAGCCTTCTGGATAATTCCCTAATTCCTTCGGAAACACTAAAACTTGTAATGAAATATCTTTCCGATAAACTCCCTGCCGATCCGCTAAAGGCTGCAGGCACCTTTGCATATACTGCAAAAAAAGCGGACTATGCCCTAAGACAAGGATTAACACCAGCAGAGGTAGGTATAAAAGCCAGATACTCCTTTAGGATGAATAAGAAAAAAAATATAATGAAAAACAATAAAGCAAAACAGAATGTACAGTTACTGCATGTACAATCCGTAAAGAACAGAATAAAATACAAACAGAAAAACGAGCCGGGAAAAAGTAATAAACCAGGAAACACGGGGATGACAGGAGGCGAAATCCCATAAACAGTAAAATGCGAAAAAGGTATATCTTTTTTATCATTCCCCTTCTTCTCATTTCCTACGGATTTATATATGCCGATGAAGAAGCTTCTCAGGGTGAATCACAGAACTCAGTACAGCCCGTTTCGCAGCAAAGCTTTAAAAAATGGCTCATGAATAATCCGAGAGGGAAACGGTATGCCGGTTACACAGAGTACTTTAACAGCCTTTTTGAATCCGCATCCGAAGATGATATACCGGCGGAGCTCATTATTACTAAAATCCGTGAGGGCGCTGTAAAAAATATCCCGCCCCGGCGGCTAATCACGGCGGTTTCTAATGAATTATACAGGCTAAAAACAGCTAAAAACATTCTGGATACTGAGAAAATTGTAATCAGGGATTACAGCAGTTACAAAGATACTTTAAAACATATAAGCATTCTGCTTTTAGGCGGGGTAGAAGCTAAAACAATTAAAGAACTGTTTAAGCAAAACGATAAATATTCCCGTACAGAAAATGATGTCTTAGCCGCCTGCGATGTGCTTGTGCAGTTTAATTCGATTGCCCAGCTTTCGCAAAGTGATCTCTTAAAGACCGGCAGGGCTCTTTTAATGAGCAGGCTGAAATCTGCATCTTTTTCCAGTTTAGCTTCCATTTATCTTAATGCCAGAGCCAAAAGAATAAAGACAGATGACATTCTTAGAATTATCCAGAGAACCCTTTCACGCGGCGGAGGGCTAATACAGATAGACCAGGAAATATCAGACAGGGGCAGTTACAGATGATGTTTAATAATCCGGGCAAACGGGCTGCTATTATTTTTACACTTTTTGCTATTGTATCTATTGCATTTAACTCCGGTTTGCTCTTTGCAGATGCCTCGCTTGACATAGGAACAGAGCTTGTATCCACTCTTCCTGAACTGGATGTTTCAAATTCCAACGGATGGATAGGGCTAAGCTGGATGGGAAGCCGTTACTTCTCCGATACACTCAGCCTCTTTGCAGATGCCTCGTTTAAAACAGCATACACGCCCCTTGCCGTGACTTTAGAAGCAATATCATCCGGCGACGTGGACTTAAGCTATAGGAAAAATCCGTTTTTAATACGGTGGGGCATATCAGGCTATTATGATTTAACAAGTACGGAAAGGATAATCACCCCTCTCTGGCAGACAGACACAAGCCTGCTCTTCTCCTACGGTACATATAAATTCTCCGTATATGCAGAACCGGGGGTATCTTTTAAACAGAAGACAGACATGTCTTTAGCTTTTAAGATAAAAACGGGTGCGGCATATGCAGTTAACGACGAACTTCTTCTTAAACCGGCTGTTTCTTTTGCTGTTCCTCTTATTAACTCCAATATATACACCTCTGCTGTAAAGCCGGCACTCGATATATCGTGGTACTTAAACTTTCCTCTGTCTGTTGAGAATAAATTAAGCTGCACAATTAATCTGCAGCCGGATAATAATGATTTTGTTTTTACATGGACTCCGGAAATTTCTATGCTTATAGCAAGAAGCGTTACCGCATCTCTGCGTTCTTTAGCAGAGTACCGTACGGATCAGAATTATTCTTCCGGAATGCCTTATGACATTTCCCTCGCATATGCGGAATCTCAGTACGAACCTTCTTTGGAACTGGTCCCCGCTCTGCTTCTGGATTTTAATTTATCGGACTCCGTTACTCTGCACTCCCAAACCGGATTAGACTGGCTCCATTACTTCCAGAGCAGTACAGATAACTTTACTGCATATCTGTCGCTTGACATCGAAATAGAGTTTTAAAAAACCTCTTAATATAGTACACTACTCTGGACCAAGCATAGTTAATATCGTATTTTCAATTTATACTTTTAAAGGGTTTTAAAAATGAAGATAAATATTTATGAATGGGAAAATATTAATAGCGAGCTGCGCAGCAGATTATTGAAAAGGTCAGAACTCAATATAGATTCCATATCGGCCTCCGTATCGGAAATACTTAAAAATGTACGGCAAAATGGCGATAATGCGCTAATCGAGTATGCAAAAAAATTTGACGGAGTAGAGCTGTCCGGCGTACCCCTTGCCGTAAGCGCCGATGAGTTTAAGGATGCGAAAGAGTCTTTAAGCAGGAAAGTTAGGCAGGCAATAGAACATGCAATACGTAACGTGGAGAAATTTCATAGAGAACAGCTGCCGGATAATCTGCCCGGCGCATCCTACGCGGATGTTTTAAAGAATTTAAAAGAAGTCGAGCCGGGCGTCTTTGCAGGGGAGAGGCACACACCGATACAGTCTGCAGGGCTCTATGTGCCGAGGGGACGGGGAAGTTTCCCCTCGATGATGATAATGGAGGCTGTTCCCGCCTCCGTTGCCGGAGTAAAGCGGATAGCCGTAGCAACGCCGCCGGATAAAAAAGGCGCAGTTGACCCGGCCACACTATATGCAGCCTCGCAGTGCGGAGTAACAGAAGTTTACAGAATCGGAGGCGCCCAGGCAATAGCAGCTTTAGCCTACGGCACAGAGAGCGTCGGCAGAACAGCCAAAATACTGGGGCCCGGGAGCATGTACATCGCAGCTGCAAAGAGGCTTCTCTACGGAACCGTAGATGTAGGTCTGCCGGCAGGGCCTTCGGAGTCTATAATAATTGCCGATGGGACCGCGGATCCGGAAAAAGCTGCCATGGATCTTATTATAGAAGCTGAACACGGCTCCGATTCATCCGCCATTCTTGTAACGCACAGCAGAGAGCTTGCAGAATCCGCACAAGGTTATATTGAAAAATTTGTAAAAAGGCTTAAAGAACCCCGAGCAGGATTTGTAAAGGACGTGCTCTCCGGATACGGGGGGATTGTTCTGACACAAAATATAGAAACCTCGATAGAGTTTGTTAATGAATTTGCACCGGAACACCTCCAGATTGCGATGAAAGACCCGTTTAAGACACTAAAATATATTGAGAACGCAGGAGAAATTCTCCTTGGCCAGAACACCCCTTTCTCACTTGCAAACTATGCAGCCGGAGCCAACGCTATCCTTCCCACAGGAGGAAATGCCGGAACATATTCACCCCTATCCGTGCATGACTTTATGAAATTCTCATCTGTAGTTTATATTACTAAAGAAGGTCTGGAGGGCCTTTCTCCCGATGTAATTACCCTTGCAGACTACGAGGGTTTTGAGGCGCATGCTCTTGCATTAAGGGAGAGAATGAAAAATAGAAAATGAAATCCATAGCCGAAGCTTTCGCCTATATAGATTCTTTTACAAATTTTGAAATGGGAATAACACCGGAAAAAAAGCGTTTGTACAGGCTGGATAGAATGCGCAATCTCTTAGCTCTGTTTAATAATCCGCAGAACAGTTTTAAAAGCATCCATATTGCAGGAACAAAGGGCAAAGGCTCCACAGCAGCTCTGCTTGCAAATGTTCTAACAGCCGCCGGTAAAAAAACCGGCCTCTTTATGTCTCCCCACGTTTCATCCCCTCTGGAGAGAATCTCGGTACCCGGATGGCCGTTAAATGAAAACCTCTTTACAGAAACGGTAAATGATATCAAACAGAAAATAGATACTATACGGGAGAACGAAGAGGCGAATGTCCTTTTCGGGTTAAGCGCACCGACAACATTTGAGCTCCTTGTCTTAACGGCATTTTTATACTTTCAAAAATATGAATGCGGGTATGCGGTTATAGAAACAGGAATCGGCGGGAGACTCGACGCCACAAATATCATACAACCCGATGCATGCATTATTACACCCATAGACTTAGAACATACCGATATTTTAGGAACTACAATAGAAGAAATAGCAGCCGAGAAAGCAGGAATTATAAAAAAGGGGGTTCCGATTTTCTGCGGATTCCAACCCCCTGCTGTAGAGAAAGTAATAAGGCGGATAAGCCTTATAAAGGAGACACA
>QNBI01000207.1 GCA_003641675.1 Spirochaetota bacterium
AAGCGTTGATTCCTTTGGGGGAAAGCGAATACAATCCGCGCTTAATTTTCACAAACCAGCCATAATAATTATTGTTAAGAATTGAACCTGTTTTTTTGCCGGTACCATAATTTTTAAGCTGTAAAGCTGTAGATTCTCCAAAAATACTTAACAGCAGAGCAATCTGTAGCGCATTCTGCCGGTAAAGTGTTATTTTTTTATCAACCGATCGGCTGCCTCCTGTGTTATTGTCTGTGATTCTTCCGTTCATCTCTTTAAGCACAGCTTTCTTACGTTTTCCATTTAACTTCCCAGAAAACTCTTCTGGATAGGAAGCAACTTCTACTTTTTCTCCATTCCCCCCTCCCTCCAAACCGTGAATAAGGAGAAGCCCGATACCAAGCCTCTTTAGAAGGAGGCGCATGCCATTGTAATTTGGCGGAACCGTTTTGCCTTTTGGGACAGGAATAGCAATATAAACTAAATCGGTTATCTTTTGGCGTTTAACCGCCTGTACGAGCAATGCCACAGAAAACTGTTTTTTAAGCTCAACAACTATAAGGCTTCTGTTTCTTTCTCCCACAACATCGCACCCTGCTACTTCCGCCTTTACCTTATAACCCTGATGCTCAAGATATTTTTTAACAGGTTCATATAGATCAGTTTCGTTTTTTATCATACCCGAATTTATTATACCTATCTTCTTTACCACATACAATCCGCAGCAAACATTAAGGAATCATTCATATACACCAGTATTACCCGGATAGGTATTAATTGCATTGAAATAAAATCAATATAGTGGTAATAATTAAAAAAGACAGGGAGAAAACTTGTGAAAAAAACTATTATCATGGCAGTAATTATAATTACAATTTTAGGGACAGCAGTATGGGCGGCAGAGGAAGAACTTAGACCGAAAAATCCGGTACTTCCTCTACTATTAAATATTATCCCCGGTTTAGGAATAGGTTCATTTGTTATGGGTGACCCTGCCGGCGGTTTTATCGGTCTTGGAGGTGAAATTATCGGAATCGGACTTGTTACCTACGGTTTTGCATATATAATAGCAGAAACTACCGGAGCCGTCTTAGCCAGCGCACTGACTCTTGGCCTGGCAGACCCATCGATGGAGATTCCCCGAGCTGCAGGAGCGAGTATTACTATAGGTCTTCTGCTCTGGGGCGGCACAAGAATATTTGAGATAATTAGACCTTTCTGGTTTGCAGGCTCATTCAATGAAAGGCTTAAATCCAGCAGAAAAACACAGAAACTAAGTGCTTTTATCATGCTAAAAACGGTTAATAATCGCAATAATAACATTTTTAAACCAGTTTTGACATTAAAATACAGCTATTAATCTATCCTCATCCAATATTCACAGTACATGAGTCTAACATAAAAATAGTGTAAAAGGTTTTTAGACACCGCATAATACGCTTCATAGAACCTTCGTATAGTAATTATTATTGCATTTTACTTTAGCGTATATATACTTAAAAAATAGGTAATAAAATTGAAATTTTTAGAACAGCTTACAAAGCCTCACTATTCTATTACAGATGAGATATTAAAAAGGAAATCCCGTCTTCTCTCCTGTACATTTATTGTTTTATTATTTTGCAGTATGCCTTTTGGGATACTTTATTTCCTGCACACGAACCTGCATATAGAGCAGAACATATTTGCAGTAATTCTTTTGCTCATAATAGTTTATTTTATAAACAAAATCGGTAAATACAGACTAAGCATTTTTATACTTCTCCTTTCATTTCCGGCTACTCAGTTTATAGATTTGCTTTTAAATACCAGCCCTGACCCTGCTTCCAATATAACATTTCTTGTTCTAGGGCTTGTACTTAGCGGCTTGTTTCTCGACTCTGTAGATATAATTATTATATCTTCTATTTATACTGCAGGAATTATTATTATTGGTTTTATCGCACGGGCAGCAATTCCGAGCTTTAGAATTATTATCCGTCCCTTAACAATAAATATTACAGTTGCAATTTTTGTTATTGTGCACTCTATAAATAACAGAAGCATAATAAAGTATCAGCATGAAAAACTTGCAGAGAGTGAAGAACGGTATAGAACACTATTCGAAGAATCACCCGCCGCACTATGGGAGTACGATGCATCAAAGTTAAAAAGCTATATCGACAAGCTAAAAAAACATGGAGTAGCAGATTTTAAAGAGTATTTTGATACTCACCCCGATGAACTGCTAAAATGCAATGAATTAATGCTAGTTACAGCTGCCAACAAACGCCTTGTAGAACTGTACAACACCGGAAATGTGGGTAACTTTCTTAAAAATCATGACAAAATATTCAAGGATAAGAATATAAACAGATTCAAAGAACAGCTTCTAGCCCTGCTCTCCGGTTCCACGGCATTACAAGGAGAAAACACTCACTACACAATGGACGGCAGGGAAATCAAGGTTTTTACACAACTTGCAATCCCGCCGCGATGCAGGAATAATTGGGCAAAATTTTTAATTTCTGTGATTGATATAACTCAGCTTAAGATAATGGAGGAAAAACTAAAAAAAAGGGCACACCTCCTGGAGCTTGTATCTAAGGTCGGCAGATTAATTAACAGAGAGCTGAATACAGACGAACTTCTGCTTACCACCGTATCTTCTATAAGCGAAATTCTTGGATACTACAACAACAGCATCTGGTTTGTCCATGGAAACTCCCTTATCCTTAAGGCCTATTCATTTTCATCTATAGAAAATGCGCAGGGTAAACTTGCAAAAATCACAGGTCAAAAACTGCCGAAAGAGGGAATTATAGGATGGGCTGTTAATGATAATGAGGTTAAGTACGTCCCGGACGTAACTACTAATTCTCACTTTGTTAAACACGGGGTTGAATTACGGACAAAATCGGAATGCGCCATACCGCTAAAGGGAAAAGACAGGATAATCGGCGCACTGGATATACAGAGTGATTCCGTTAATGCTTTTACTCAGGAAGATATCTATATTCTTACAACTGTAGCTGATCAGATTTCTGCTGCACTGCAGAATGCAGAACTTTTCGGCGATGCACAAAAACGGGCGGAAAGGCTCTCTGCAGTAAACAGGATGGCCGAGGCTGTAAACTCCACTCTTGAAGTAGATGAACTTCTTAAAAGAACATATGAGACTATTAAAGAGCTTTTTACCTTTGATGCATTCTATATTGCCCTTTACCATGAAAAATCAAAAACTGTGGACTATAGAATAAGCATAGACAGAGGCAGTTATCTAAAACCTTATGTTAAACCTTTAGAAGAGGCTCTTGTTTCAACAGTACTGGTCATACAGACAGGATCCCCGCTAAATCTTGATAATGTCCAGAAGTATAGAGAAGAGCATCTGGACACCGAACATTGGGGAATAGGCGAACCTCCGGGCACAATTCTTGCAGTACCACTAAGAATTTCCGAAGGTGTTACAGGAGTTATCTCCATACAATCCTACAGAGGCATTCACTACAGCTCTGAAGACATGGAATTTCTTGCAACCCTGGCAGATCAAACCGCAATAGCGCTTGAAAATGCCCGTCTATTTAAAAACCTGCAGTCAGAACTTATCCGAAGAAAAAATCTCGAAGATCAACTTGTCCAGGCTCAAAAGATGGAAGCAATAGGCAGACTCGCCGGAGGCATAGCGCACGATTTCAACAATCTGCTTACCGCAATAATAGGTTATACAGACCTTTTATTGACAGAAGTCTCGAATGATTACTTTAAGGATGAGCTAAATGAAATTAAGAAAGCATCCAAGAGAGCTGCACTTCTTACAAGCCAGCTGCTTGCATTCGGCAGAAAGCAATTCCTATCCATGGAAATTCTCGATATTAATCTGGTAATAAAGGATATGGAAAATATGCTCAAGAGATTAATTAGAGAAGACATCGATTTACATATTCTACTTAGCAAAGAACCCTGCCCGGTAGAAACAGACCCGGGGCAGCTTAGTCAGGTTATTATGAACCTAATTGTAAACGCAAAGGATGCCATGCCAAAGGGGGGCAAACTTACAATAGAAACTTCAAATGTTGAATTAGGCGAAGATTATATGAAAGATCACTTCCATATAAAACCGGGGTTATACAGCATGATTGCAGTAAGCGATACCGGCTCCGGCATGGATGCAGAAACCATAAAACATATATTTGAACCCTTCTTTACAACAAAAGGGATTGGAGAAGGTACGGGATTGGGCCTTTCTATGGTATACGGAATTATAAAGCAGACAGGCGGTGAAATTATGGTTTACAGTGAACCAGGATATGGGACAACTTTTAAAATATACCTGCCGAAAGCGATTCAAGACAGAGCTTTTACAGAACGGGGCAAAACTAACAGTAAGCAGGAAAAACAGGGATCGGAAACAATTCTGCTTGTAGAAGACGAACCTGTGGTGCGTAAAGTTACTGCCAGGGTGCTTAAAAATGCAGGGTATACCGTACTCCGGGCAGGAACGGCGGATGAAGCCAGAGAAATCTATAAAAAAAAGCATAAACAAGTCGATCTGTTAATCACCGATGTTATTATGCCTGGAGATTTAAGCGGGAGTGATCTTGCAGGCTGTCTTCTGGAAAAGGACCCCGGCTTAAAAGTTCTGTATATTTCCGGATATACAGAAAATACAATTGTGCACCACGGTGTTCTTAATCCTGGTATTTACTTCCTCCAAAAACCTTTTACCCCGG
>QNBI01000208.1 GCA_003641675.1 Spirochaetota bacterium
GAGACGGAGGGTATAAACATAAATCCGTGTATCATAATTCATTGCTAATTCATGATAAGGTAGAAACTTATGTTGTGGAAACTGCAGGCCGGGAGTGGATAACCAGAAAGGTTAAAGATTACTGTACTATCTCCAATACATACTTAAGAAAAGAAGAATGCAGAGAAATAGAAGCGGAGTATTCCAGCGGTATAGATCTCGGGTTTAAGGACAGGTATGAAAGTAAAATATACAACCTCTTTGCCAGGGGAGAATTCCGAAACAGGTATAAAAATTCTCTTATAAGCGGATTAAAGGGGAAAACAAACCTTGAGTCGGTTAAAGCTATAATGCGGTCTCATATAGGCAGGCAGGAAATAAGGATCGATACAACAAGCGGGAGCAAAGTAGATAAGAGGCCAAGTACCTACAGCAGGCGCATTAAACGGGGAATGGGCTCTATCTGTATTCATTCGGGGAGGTTGATTAAATCGGAAACAACGGCATCTATGATTGTCCACTATATTAACAACAGATTTATTGTGTGGTATACAGGTTCTTCTTTTCCATGTGTATCCATATATAAGCCGTTAATTGTCAGTAAGGACTGTATAGATGTTTTAGATTTATAGAATGCCGCTTCGGCGGCAGAAATACATGGAAAACGGCAGAGCATTTCTGAAAAATTAGAACAAAACTATTCCTATTTTTTAAATACGGTGAAACCTGTTAGAGATGATTATGAAAGGAGGTTTCAGGAAATTATCTACGGGGGAATGGAGAATAAATCGGACTCGGAACTCTGCGGTAGCATAGTAAAATGTCACGAGCTGGAAATTGAATACCTTAACAGGATATCCTTTTAAACCGACTTTTAAACCGATCTGTGGAGATTTTTTTATTTAAAAAAGAAATCATTATCAGGTTCTCCTATTCTGTCGCCGAACAGATTCTTTAATTGAGAAAAGTATGTTTTTACCATCTTTCTGTTGTCCCCTAAAGAGGGTACAGAATAGTATGTATTTCGGATAGCTGTTTCAACTATGTCAGACGGCATTGAAAGGATAGCTGTCGATTTTTTTGCAGCTTCAGAAGGGTTTTTTTGTACATAGACAGATGCATTTTTCCATGCTGCAACAAGCTTTTTAATAAGTTTGGGATACTCAGAGGCTATATTATCCGTTGTAAATAAACTTACCTGTGGTGAAGCTTCTGTCCCTCCAGATACTAAAGCCCATGCCTTTTTATAGTCTATAAGCCTTATTAGTCCATGCTGTTTTACCATACTTGTGGCAAGTGGTTCCGGAAGTGGAGCCGCATCGAGCTGATTTTTAAGAAGTCTGGGAATAGTCTGGCTGAAAGGGCCATAACTTATCCGGATATCTTTATCCGGGTTTATGCCTCGTTTTATTAAAATATAGCGGGTTTGAAAATCGAGCGGAGAATTTGGAAAGGGCAGTGCGATTCGTTTGTGTTTAAGTTTACTAAAATTATTAAGCGATGAATCACGGCCGATCATGTAGGATACCCCCCATACTCCGGTATCTATCATTATCAGAGGCCCTCCGCTTTTCCTGTTCTCCCATCCCTGGCTGGTTCCTGTAAAGAGAAACTGGATCTCTCCTCTAAGAAGCATAGCCAGTGCTTTAGCATGATTAATAAACGTATCTACCCGTATATCTACATTTTTATTTAGGGGATTTTTTTCTTTCAGGATAAGAAATGGAACAGAGGCAGTAGATTTTGGAACAAGAATTATTACTTCCTTAAAATTGCCATGACCTGCCGATGAATCTGCGTAAACGACGGGATAAGGCACAATGAAAAAAATAGCAAGGATAAGTGCTGCAAAGCTCATGGAAACAATAGTTTTCATTAAAGAATACCTCCCTCCTGCTAAATTGCTTATCGTGAAAATAATCACTTATTGTTGACATGTCAATATTAATTTTATACATTTACAGATATTTTTAACATTATGAAAATTAATAAGACGGGTTTTACACTCTTGGGTATTCTCTTTCTCTTCTCTGTATGGGAAGCTGCTTCAATTTTAATCGGAGCCTTTATTATCCCTCCTCCATGGGTTACTATTACGGACACGGTTTCCATTCTGGCTAATCCGTCTTTCCGGATAGAGATAGCAAGAACTCTCTGCAGAGTATTTTTCGGGTTTTCTGCGGCATTTGTTCTTGGAATTCTGACAGGTCTGTTCGCCGGCCTTTTTAGAAATGCCGAATACTTCCTTAGGCCTGTAGTCACTTTTTTTCAGGGTATCCCTCCTATTCTATGGGCCATTCCGCTTATACTTGTGCTTGGAATTGGGGGGTTATCACCTGTAATTGTTATTGCCCTTATATGTTATCCTCTTATAGTGCTTAATATTATAGAAGGAGTGAAGTCGGAGCCTGCTGGCCTTAGAGAGATGCTTTCTGTTTTCGCACCCGGAACAAAAGCAAGGATTAAAGAAAATTTGCTCCCGCATTTAAGACCATTTATTACAGCTGCTTTGAAAATAGGCATTATTCTGGGAGTTAAGGCTTCCGTGGTAGCAGAGTACTTTGGAGCAAACGATGGGATTGGTTTTCAGGTACAGGCTGCGTATTCGGCTTTTAAGGTGAGGACTCTGTTTGCCTGGGCATTTTTTTTAATAGTATTTATTCTTTTTACTGACAGGCTTCTCCAGCAGGCGGATGGTTTTCTTATATACCTAAAAAGACGGTACACTATACACAGAAAAAAACTATACTGTGCCCAGAAGGATATCGGGAAATTAAAGGATATTTTTATTAAGCATGACAAAGCGGAGAGCATTGCCATTAGAGATTTAAGTTTTTCTTATAAGGCAGATGGCGGACACGATGCTTCTGTTTTGCATAATGTAGATATTACAGTACCTGAAGGACAAATTGCAGTTATATCCGGCGATTCAGGTGTCGGGAAAACCACCCTGCTAAACCTTATAGCAGGATTCTTAACCACAGAAACCGGTACAATAACTGTACCAAAACCCATAGGCATTGTTTTTCAGGATGACAGGCTTCTTCCCTGGAAAACCGTTATAGATAATACGGTGATTCCTCTTTACTATAGCGGTTTCGGAAAAAAAGAATCTTTTTGTTTTGCCCGATATCTGCTTAAGGAAACAGGTCTTGAAGATAATGAATTTAAATATCCCGATGAGCTCTCTGGAGGAATGAAAAAGCGGGCAGGGCTGGCAAGATGCTTTGCACGAATTCCGAATGCCATCCTTCTCGATGAACCATTTACCGGACTGCATAGCGAGGCCAGAAAACTGTTATGGAAAAAACTCTATGAGATGCTCTCTCTAAGGGATGTTCCGGTAATAGTTGTTACCCACTACCCTGGTGATGTTCCTTCTGTCAGAAAGTGCCGGTTCTATGCACTTGAAGGTCGTCCTGCTGTTCTTAAAAAGCTATAATTATTAGTATTAAAAATATTTATATAAATTTATTGACTTTATTATCACGATATATGTATATTGCATAGTGAATAAAATAGCAATAAATAGCTTTTAAGGAGGAGAGTGTAATGGGAGCCGGGATAACAGCTAAGAAAAACTGCAGCAGTTTAGAGAAAATTATGTTGGAATATCCTTCTATGAAGGAGTATCTTATTCCAATTCTTCAGGCAATACAGGAAGTTGAAGGGTATCTTTCGAAGGAAAGCATATATGCGGTTGCAGAGTATCTTAAACTTCCGGAATCTAAAATTTACGGTGTTGCCACGTTCTACAATCAGTTTAAACTAACACCTCCTGGGAGGTTTCAGGTACAGATATGCAGAGGGACAGCGTGTCATGTGAAAGGCTCTTTAAATATTCTTGAAATATTAAAAACTGAGCTGGGAATTGGCATAGGTGAAACAACGAAAGACGGATTGTTTTCTCTCGATACAGTTGCCTGTCTGGGAGCATGTTCAATAGCTCCGGTTGTTAAGGTGAATGAAGAGTTTTACGGAAAAATGGACAGCAGGGATAAAGTGAAAAAGCTGGTTAAAGAACTCCGGGCAAATGCATTGCAGGAAGGAGGGAAATGAAGATGAGCAGAGTTTTAATAGGTATGGGAACATGCGGCCTTGCTTCCGGAGCGGATAAGGTTAAAGATACTGTGGAGAAGTGGGCATCTGCCAGAAGGATGAAGCTGGATATAACTCCTACAGGCTGTGTAGGATACTGCCAGGCGGAACCGATTATGGATATCGTTACGGATGAAGGTTACAGGATTTCTTATGGGAATGTAGGACCGTCTGATGTGGATTTTATTCTCGATGAGACTTTAATTAAAGGAAACTACAATATAGACGGAATAATAGGCCAGTATAAAAATGGTAATGATCCGCTTCCGAATATTCCTCTTATCAATGAGCATCCGTTTTTTAGCAAACAGTTAAAGTTCGTCTTAAGAAACTGCGGCGTTATCGATCCGGAATCGATAGATGAATACAGAGAAAAGGAGGGGCTAAAAGGGCTCGAACGGGCGCTTTCGATGGACTCGAAGGATGTAATCGATGTAATAAATGCTTCGGGACTGCGGGGAAGAGGAGGCGGTGGATTTCCTACAGGAAGGAAGTGGCTTTTTGCCCATAATACATCTTCTGTTAAAAAATATATTATCTGCAATGCAGATGAAGGAGATCCGGGCGCTTTTATGGA
>QNBI01000209.1 GCA_003641675.1 Spirochaetota bacterium
ATCTTCAAATGCAAGACCTATTTCGTCATAGGTTTTTAAAGTAACGCTTTTAACTTTTTCTATTTCAAAAGTACCTGTTGTACCAATCTGTGCACCTACTTTCTTTCCCGCAAGGTCCTTTAGAGTACTTACACCGGTAGTATTCTGTCTTACGACCAGGATCTGGCCTGCATTAATGTAGGGTAGGGAGAAGTCCATTATTTTCTTGCGTTCATCGGTAATCGTAACAGAAGACATAACAGCATCGTATTTTCCTGCAGCCAAACCTGCGAAAATACCATCCCAGGCGGTATTCTTAAATTCATAGGTAAAACCACCTTCCTTTGCAATTGCCGCCATTAAATCCACGTCAAAACCGACAATTTTCTTCTGTTCATTAACCATTTCCATCGGCGGCCAGGTTGCATCTGTAGCAATAACAATATGCAGCTGGCTCGGTGCTTCTTTTGTACCTTCTGCAAATAAAAAACCGGAAAAAAGCAGTAGTACAGCAAGGGAAAGAAGAATCTTTTTTAACATAACAGCCTCCTTGATTTTTGTTCGTATTAGTCATAAATTAAAACGGCTAATACGTTTTGTATATAGTATAATAATCATCATGTTTTAATATATATTGTCAAGTATATTTTACAAAGAAGCATGTGTTGTTTAAAGGTTCTAAGCTATTTTAAAAAATGAGAGAGAGGAATTAAATATGAAGATAGGAAGGGCAAAGCTAAAAAACGGAAGTATTAGCTGGATTTATAAAGATAAGGCAGATAAAAATGCAACCTGGTATAAGATACAAGGTGATATATTTGATAAACATTCTCTTACATCCGAATCTGCAGAAATAGATGAGCTTCTTATACCGGTAATTCCGCCTAATATTATTGCCCTGGGTTTAAATTACGGTTCCCATGTAAGAGAAACCGGCATCACGGGAGGAAAAGAACCACAATTCTTTTTAAAGGCGACAAGCTCTCTTGCAAAGAACGGAACAACTATAATACTGCCTAAATCTGCGCCGCATTCTGTAGATTACGAGGCGGAATTGGGAATTGTGATTGGCAGAAGGGTAAAAAATGTGAGTGCTGAAGATGCAGATAAATATATACTCGGATATATACCTGCAAACGATGTATCTGCACGCGATTGTCAGTTCGAAAGAGATATTCAATGGGCAAGAGCGAAATCTTTCGATACCTTCTGTCCGATTGGTGACTATATTGTAACTGGAATAAATCCGCTTAACCTTAAAATAAAATGTACGGTGAACGAGGAAGTACTCCAAAATTCAACAACCTCCGGCATGATCGCTAATGTATATGAGACTGTTTCTTTTCTGTCAAATCAGATGTCGCTGCTTCCCGGTACATTAATTCTGACAGGAACTCCCGAAGGAGTCGGGTTTAAGCGTAAACCGCCTGTATTTTTAAGGGAAGGCGATAAGGTTGCTGTGGATATAGAAGGTGTGGGCAGAGTAACAAATACAGTGGAAAAGGAAAGATAAGTTAATTATAAAACATCACTTCAGAATGAGTTTGTCCGTAATCACCTTAATTGACCTGCTGAAAACATCTTCCGGACAGGAAATACAAAGTGGCTTCCGCTTGATTATGGATAAAGGTACAGCATCGGATTTTGCCGCTATTCCAATTAAGTTTAGATTGATATTTAAATTTTTATGAACTATCTCTATAAGTTTTTCTGCAACTTTTGAATCCCGATCACTTTTATTCATGTTCAATATTAACCTGGGGGCAAAGTTTTTAATAACACTGTTAACTATACGGCCGGATTCGGCATTTCCGGATGATAAAACTTCTGTAAGATTGCGCAGTGAAATATTTGTACCTTCAATATGCTTTGAAAGCATATTAATAATTTTAATGCGCTCCGCACTCTTGGGAGGAAAACTTCTGTAAAGCAGTCTAAACAGTGCAGATTTTAAAAATGAATATGCATTAAGGACAGCAGTTGCTTCAGGAACTGTAATAATTAATCCCGATGGGGAAATTAAAAAAAAGTCTATTGTGTTGAAAGAAGAACCGGAGGCAAGATCCAGTATAATATAATCTGCATTTAATTTCTTAATTGCTTTAATAAGTTTAAGCTTTGTGAAATAGTTAAGATTGGCTGTCCCGGGAAGAAGGGAATCACCCGGGATAAAAAAAAGTTTCGGAATATCGGTTTTTATAAGCACAGATTCCAGTGAAGGTTCCTCACGGTAAATAATACTGCCGATGCCGGGAAAGCTGTTTTTAATTCCGAGAAATGTATGCAGGTTGGAACCTCCGAGGTCAAGATCTATAAGAATAACTGTCTTGCCGGAGCGGGCAAGAGAAGTCCCTATGTTTGCAGACAGCACTGTTTTCCCTACCCCGCCTTTGCCGCTCGCTACTGGTATTATATGTTTCATCTTGAATTAGAAGAACATTCCCGGCTTAATAAATTTATCAACATTCATTTTAATCCCGGTATTTAATCTAAAAAGATATCCGCCGGGTCCGGGGTTTGAAATTCCTAATAGTTCATCCTGGCCAAAAGTATAAATACTGCTTTCGAGATTTGTTGAAAACTGCATATAATCTGTAATATTAATATCGAATTCAGTATTAAGCATAATGGAATCGAGGGTATGGGTTGTAGTTGCAGATGCCTCTATAAAAAGCTTGGATAGTGTTTCGTAAGCAAAAGCGATTGTTATTCTGTATGGTATGTTTTTCTGGAATATAATTGTTTTAAATGAGTATTCTATAAGAGAATCCACTGTTTCCAGTGTATCACTGCTCTTCTGAGTAAACTTTTTAGAACTTAAATTTACCGAACTTATTGCATTGTACACATAAAAACCAATGCCTATATCATTTTTTTCCTGTATATAATCGCCGGTTTCTATTAACCTTCCGCCTATGGTGCTGTCCGACCGGAAGTTTATAAAAGCCACTCCCGGAAGTTCAAGTTTGACTCCCGTGGAAATACCGGATTTAAGAATTGTACTTGTAGCGTTAAAAAAGCCGAAGAAAGGACCGACACCTATAGAGATAAATTTCTCCCTGTAGTTAAAAATCGTATAGGATATATTTCTAAGGATAGAATCGTTGTAAAAACCGCTTTCAAAGCTGAAAGTATCTGTAATCGGAGAAGATGCGTACAGAGATACACCGTAGAGAAGATTATCGCCGGAATAAGTTGTGGTGTCTATAGATCTGTTTGGCTGAAAAGCAAGGTTTCCTACACGAAATACCGCACCAACATCTATCGAATAGAGCCTAAATGATAAAAAGAGCAGGATGAGAACTGAGATATATAATTTTTTTATATTTTTATCCGTATATTTCATTTTTAAAACTCCGCTTTTATTCCTATAAATGACTCGATAAGATTATTAATGGAGAAAGGCCATATTTCGGCGTTAACTTTAATTTTCCATATAACTCCCTGTGTTATAAGGCTGATATACGGCGACAGCTTAACTATGAACTGCTGTGTTCCTATTGTAGAAAAAGACAGATTGTTTTCAAAACCTCCGCTTACCGGTGTTTTCTGAAGGTCTCCGAGGAGAAAATTAATATTAACATCGAAAGAACCAAGTTCGTTTGTTTCCTGCTGGTGGTAATAGCCGGGATGCCAGAAAAAGGTTGGTATTATAGAAAACAGTCCCATATGGACTCGCGGTTCAAAGAGGAGGTAGAAAAGATTAATACCAAAGTTATTGGTTGCAGGGTCCCATTTCGGAATTCCGATCTGTGTAAGGAATTCAACGCTTTCATTTGCAGAGTAGAATAGCAGTCCTCCTCTATAATAGCCGTAGCTGGATATAGGAAAAGTCGCCCCTGCAAAGGCTTCTATTTTAAGATGTTCAAAGTTGATCATTGTTCTGAAATCTGCAGAATAATGGCCCAGCCATACAGATTCCTCACCGCTTACAGTCTGGGTAATATTAGAATCCTGATAAAGGTAAAGTGAGTAGAGAAAGTTATCGGTAGGTTTAAGTACGAATTTAAAACCTGTTCCGGAAATGGTCTGGATGCCGTCATAGATAATGCCTTCCGGAAAGTATATGTATCCGGAATACTGAGTTGTTATGGGAATGCTTCCGAATATGTTTGTAAAATCTGCTCCGGAACAGAAAGTATCATTTTCTCCGACAAAATATGACAAATTTAGCGGAACAGACAGCAGATTTTTTATGACTACACTTGCCCCTTTAAATGATAAACTGCTTGAACTTGCAGTTTCCTCCAGACTGGTACTCTCATAGTTAAGTATCACACTTCCTCCAAATTTATAACCTCCGGAAACAAGTAAATCCATCTCGCCCTTTGTCGATAATTCATAGAGACCATTATTAACTGCCCCTCGTGTTATAAGTTCAAAATATGGAACTGTAATACTGGCGGAGAAAGCCCTGGCTGCAAAAAAACTAAGGAAAGTCAAAAGCAGAATTGCACTTATCCCCATATGATTTTTCATTATGTCTATCCTCCCAAATTAAAGTTTAGTACTTATCACTGATTTTTCAAACAGTTTCATTGTGAAACCCGCTTAAATATAAATCTTGCAAGGTTGTTTTTGTCTTCGCGGCTAAGTTCTATAAATTTAGATGCTAAAATGCTGCCTTTATTAAGGACAATCTCTCCAGCAGGCGAAAACTGCCTGGAATTCAAAA
>QNBI01000210.1 GCA_003641675.1 Spirochaetota bacterium
ATGGCAAGAGAAAAGGCTGCTTCTTTAGGCTTACAGCAGACGGCGGAGGATGAAATGGATTTAAGCCGCGGGGTAAGTGCTTCTGCCAGAGGAGAGTCTACCGGTGAGTTTTTCAAGTACAGTATAAAGATGCCTGTTTCAGTAAAGAGGCAGGAATCGGCGATGATACCCATTATTAATACAGAAATTGAGGGGAAGAGAGTATCAATTTATAATAGTGCAACAGATCCCGTGCATCCTGTTAACGGCCTTGAGCTTAAAAACACAACGGATATGTACCTCACGGCCGGACCAATTACAGTATTTGAACAGGGTATCTATGCGGGCGATTCACGTATAAAGACCCTTGCCCCGAATGGACAGCGGCTTATAAGCTATTCCGTCGATTTGGATACTGAAGTAAAGGAGGAAACACAGGGTTCTTCCGATACTATCGTGTCTGCAAAAATAGTACACGGAACCATGATAACAGGGACAAAGAGGGTGAGAGAGACATTATATACGATAAAAAACAGCGGAAAACGCGGAAAGCATATACTCATTGAACACCCTATTAGTTTGGGATGGAAGCTTGTTGAACCTGGAAAAGCCTACGAAAAGTCCCGGACTTATTACAGATTTTTAGTGGATGCCGGAGCTGAAGGAGAAAAATCCAGTGTCAGGAAGCTTAAGGTAATAGAGGAGAAATATTTAAGCCAGTCGGTAATACTGTCCAATTTAAACAGCAGGGCTGTAGGATTCTACCTTAGTGTAAAAGATATTAGTGATGGTATAAAAGAAGCATTAAAAAAGATTTCTAAAATGTCAGCGGGGATTTCGGAGCTTAACTCTAAAATTAAGAGTTTACAGGGGGAATACAGTAGAATACAGAGAGACCAGGAGAGGATTAGAAAGAATATGTCGCGTCTTAGTAAGACTTCCAAGCTTTACAAACGATATGTGGATACTCTAAACAACCAGGAGGATTTCATAGATAAAATAATTGAAAAGCTGGATGAACTGGAAACAAAACAGGACAAGCAGCAGGCGGGACTAAATAATTATATATCTTCTCTAAATGTGAAATAGATACGGAGTAGCGGAGAAAAGGTTTTTGCCGGATTATTTTTTACTTTTTTACTCTCTCTTTTTTTATGGGACTGTGATTTACTAAACATTGGGTAAGCGATCATGTGGGGATCGTTTTAAATACGGCGTTAACTGACGAGTAGGGGAAGCTGTGTGGTATAAGGATAAAAGGTTCGGAAAGTGCTACAGAATAGGAGATAAAAGGATGAGCGCCGTTATTGCACCGGAGATGGGTATGTCTTTGATTAGTTTTACTGCAGGGGATATCCAAATTCTTGATTTTTCAAGGACAGATTTGTTCCTGAAATACAGAAAAGGCCTTGGGCCGCTTATTCTGCCTCATTTTAATGAAGAAGGGTTTATTCCGAAAGTAGAGGAATCTATATTTCCACATATCGGTTATTTAAAAAACGACGGAGTTAAACATCCGTTTCAGCATGGAATCGGCAGGTATGTAGGATGGTACCCGGAGGCTTCGGAAAACACTATTACAGGGTTTATCGAAGGAAGTATGGAAACAAACGGTTATACTTTTAAAGAGCTTGCCGGTTTTGATTTTAAAGCGGCTGTAACATATACCGTTATAGAGGGAGCATTGGAGGTACATTTCTCGATAGATGGTGAGAAACCTGTTGCCTCGGGCATACACTACTACTATAACCTTGTAAACAGAAATACGGCAAAACTGGAAATACCTGAATCCGAAGGACGAGTCAGGACTATTGAATTTAACAGGAGTCTTAACGATGTGTTAAAACCGATTTCTGTTAATAGTAAAAGGCAAGATGATTTCTTTAAAGTACTTAAAGAGAAACATGTAAAAAACTACAGCTACTGTACATTAAAAACGGATAAATATCAACTCCAGACTGTATTTACCGCCAATGGAAAGCCGGAGGATGTTTTCGATTCTTTGGTAGTGTTTAGCCCGGAAAATGCAGGTTTTGTCTGTATAGAGCCTATTAGCTATATCCCTGGCGAAGGTGCGGTTAAAAAAATTAATTCAGGTACGATTTACCTAAACCCTTTAAGCCTTTGAGTGTTTGTTTGCATGAGCACTTTAAACTTTTACACTAAGCCTTTGAATATCTGCGCCGCTTTACCCGTTCCATCAGTATGGCAAAGGGTGCTGTAACCGGGATGTTTTCCAGTATTATTTTTATCGATGTAGTCATCGGCACTGCAAGAAATACGCCGGGAGTTCCCCATAACCAACCCCAGAAGAGAAGCGATATAAAAACTACCAGGAGAGATAAATTAAGGCCGTTACCCATGATTTTCGGCTCTATAAGACCGCCTATAGCGAGATGCATTGTGATAAGTGCGAGAAAAATCCAGAAGGGAAGAGTAAGACTGCTAAACTGTGCAAGAGCCATGAAAGAGGGTAAAAGAGCCGCTATGATTGGCCCGAGGGTGGGTATATAGACGAGTACAAATGTAAGAAAGCCGAAAATAACAGCAAACTCAACATGGAATATAAGAAGGATAATCACAGTTAATAAGGCGGTGGATAGACAGATTAATGTTTTAAGTACTATATATTTTTTAACTTCTCTGTCGATTCCTGCGATGATAATGGGAATCATCTTCCCTTTTTTCCGGGGAAATGCCCGTACAATCTTTTTCTGGAATCTATATTTGCCGTAGACTATTAGAACGGAGAAGAAAAAGATTAGGGAGAACTCAAAAAGATAGCTTATTAGTGATTTTGCAATGGTAAAGGCCGTAGAAGTTATCTGCAGTTTGTTGAAACTTTCAAGAAGGTCAATTTTTATGCTTCCGTTCAGCATCGAGTTAAGCCTTGCCGTTGCATCCTTTAAGATAAGGGTAATTTTTTCCTGATATACGGGGAATGAATGTGCAAAGTCGTTGAGGCTTCTATAGAGCAGTACGGCAAAGGCCGTAAAGAGGATAAGAAACAGTACAGAAGCTCCGAGTACGGAGAGCCAGAGCGGCAGGTGCAGCCTCTTTCTAAAGAGATGAACCGCAGGGTCCATAATGTATGCAAGTATCAATGCGAGCAGAATAGGAATTAGAACTTCTCTTGTTAGCTGAAGAACGAACCCTGCAAGAAAGAAAACGATTATTAATAGAAGAATATTGGTAGTTTTAAGCTTGTCCACAGGTAATAAATAAAATAGTATTTTATCTGGTTGTCAAGCTAAAGTGGTAATTATTTTTTTAAGGGGCATAAAGAGGTGAAATATATAATTGCACATGATACGGGAACCAGCGGCAACAAGGCTGTAATTACAGATATTAGAGGCTCCATACTGCACTCTGTGTATAGTGCATATCCTCTTGAATATCCTGAGACAGGATGGGTTGAGCAGAATCCGGATCTTATCTGGCGGACAGTAGCGGAAACAACCTTGAGAGTTATAGACGAAAGCGCTATAGATGCCGGGGAAATTGCAGGTATCGGGATAACCGCCCAGATGTTTAACCTGCTTCCCGTGGACGAAAGGGGAAAACCGCTAATGCATATGATAAGCTGGCTCGATGAACGTAGTGTGCGTGAGGCCGATAGAATTACCACGGAAACCTGGGATGGTGGAAATTGGCATGAGCTCTTCTATAATACCACGGGAAATATACCAATGGCAAAGGATATTGTTCCTAAGATACTCTGGCTCCAGGACAATGCACCCGAAGTCTGGAAGAAAACTTATAAACTTTTAGACTGTAAAGAGTACCTTATATTTAAACTAACAGGAAAATATTTAATAGATTATCACGGTGCTTCTGTGTTTTTTTTAACGGATTATATTTCCGGAAGGTGGTCAAAGCCCCTTTTGAAAAAACTCGGGATACCATTTTATATGCTTCCCGGGATAAGACGGCCCATAGAAACGGCAGGCGAAGTTACCGAAGAGGCGGCCCGCATTTCGGGACTAAAAGCAGGCACCCCGGTTGTGCTCTGTGCAGGGGATGTCGCAGCTGCGCAGACGGGTGCAGGTGCGAACAGAGCTGGAGAGGTTCAACTCTCTCTTGGTACAGCAACGTGGCTGGGGGTATTGTCGGGAAAGGTACTTAACAACAGGAAAAAGCCCTTCTGGGTTCTTAAGCATGCCGATTCTAAGAAGTTTATAGTGGCTGGTGAAATGGAGACCGGCGGCGGAGCATTAATGTGGCTCCGGGATAAGTTTTTAAGTCCTGCAGGAGGAGTAGGAGAAAGAGAAACTAAAGATCCGGTTCTGTCCTATGCAGCCCTAAGCAGCCTGGCAGAAAAGGCACCACCGGGTTCCGGTAAACTTATCTTTGCACCGTGGCTTTCCGGAGAAAGAGCCCCTGTTCTGGACCACTATGCGAAGGGAGCCTTTGTCGGAATAAATCTTAACCACGGTAAAGAGCACTTTGTGCGTTCTGTAATGGAGGGAGTGGGGTTTCAGCTAAAGTGGATTGTGGATGAGATGAAAAAAGCCGGTTTAGAGATAGGCAAGATACATGCAGTAGGCGGTGGTATAAAGAGTAAAGTGTGGCCGCAGATAATAAGCGATATCCTGGGATACAGTTTGCATATAGTAAAAGACCCCGAAAATGCAGGTGCGGTTGGAGCGGCTTTAATGAC
>QNBI01000211.1 GCA_003641675.1 Spirochaetota bacterium
AACAGTTTTCTCCCTTATGAACTCCCAGTCATGAAGAAAAGAATCGGCGCAATGTTTCCCGGTTTTGTGGAGAAATACAGAAACAATCCGGAAAGAGATGATGCTTTTACAAGAGCGGAAAGGGTTTTAAGGCTTTTTAAAGAAATACCTCAGTGGAATAATGAAGATGCAATACCTCAGGATTCTCTCTTAAGAGAGTTTATCGGGGGCAGTATTTATAAATACTAAAAACAGAATGGAGAAAACCATGCAGAACAATATGAAGAAACTTAAAGAGCTGGGACATGAAATTCATAGGCTGGAACAGATTTCGGCCTTGCTGGGATGGGATCAGGAAACTTATATACCAAAAGGAGCGGTAAACGACAGGGCGGAACAGCAGTCGGTTATTCAAGGAATCTTGCATTCAAAGATAACAAATCCTGAGCTTGGGAAAGTTCTAAAGGATTTAGGTGCGGATCTTAATTCTTTAAATGTAAATGGTAATTACAGTGATGCAGATAGAGCTTTAATAAAAAATACGGCAAGAATATACAGCAAAAATGTAAAACTGCCCAAGAGCCTTGTTGAAAGGGAAGCGAAAGAAACCAGTATTGCACAGGCAAAATGGGTAGAGGCCCGTAAAAAATCTGATTTTTCACTTTTTTCACCACATCTTGATTTGATTTTACAGCTTCAGAGAGAGAAGGCTGATCTTTTAGGCTACGAGGATGAACGCTACGATGCCCTTCTGGATGATTATGAACCCTGGATGAAAACAAAGGAAATAGTAGAGGTATTTTCGAAATTTCAAGGCAAGCTTAAATCATTCATAGACAGAATAGTTAGTTCAAAGACCAGCATAGATGACAGCTTTTTATACAAAGGCTACGACAATGAAAAACAGAAGGCTTTCGGAGTAGAAATTCTAAACTCCATGGGCTACAGTTTTACACGGGGGCGGCTTGACGTATCTGCTCATCCCTTTACAACCACAATAGGATACGATGATATCAGGATAACTACGCGGTATAATAAAAATAATTTTAAAACAGGAATCTTCGGGATTATCCATGAGGGAGGCCACGGGCTCTACGAACTCGGCTTTTCAGAAGAAATTCGGGGCACAATTTTAGCAGAAGGCACATCTATGGGTATCCATGAATCCCAGTCAAGGCTGTGGGAGAATGTTATAGGAAGAAGCAAGCCTTTCTGGAAAGCCTTTTTCCCGAAATTAAAAGCCTTTTTCCCGGAACCTCTTAACGGAGTTTCTCCGGACCAGTTTTACAGGGCTGTAAATATTGTAAAACCTTCGTTAATTAGGGTAGAGGCGGATGAAGTAACATACAGCATGCATATAATAATCCGTTTTAACCTGGAACGAAAGCTGTTAAACGGAGAGCTTTCTGTGGATATGCTGCCGGATGCATGGAACAGAGAGTACGGGGAGTACCTTGGAATTGAGCCGGAAAACGATGCAGAGGGAGTGCTTCAGGATATTCACTGGTCCGGAGGGATGATAGGATATTTTCCAACCTATGCTCTCGGCAATCTGTATGCGGCCCAAATCTATGATACTTTAAAGAAAGAAGTTAAAGACCTGGATTCGGAGCTGGAAGAGGGTAATTTAAAAGTTGTACTCGACTGGCTGCGAAAACATATCCACAGGTATGGAAGTATTTACAATGCAAGCGAATTATGCAAAAAGGTAACTGGGGAAACTTTAAATCCCGATTATTTCATGAACTATCTGGAGAGTAAGTATAAACAAGTATATGATCTTTAAAGGTATTTTTACCTCAACACCTTATGTTTGGGCTGCAATAACTGCATTTTTTTTTGGTGCTGCATTAAGCCGGGCAACAAAAAGCGTAAGGAAAGCCGCTCTGACTCTTAATGGCGATATTGCTAGAGCTCGTGCAGTTAAATGGAGCCTCTTCTCCATATATATTTCTCTAGCAATTGTTTCTGCTCTCTGCGGTACTTTTATACCGGGTCCGTCAAAAATAGTGAACATAAAATTGCTGTACTTTTTTTCAGCTCTTACAGTAATCTTTTTTTTAAGCCTGAGATTTAAAAAATCTGTTGGCTTATTGACAGTAATAGTTTTAGTTCTCGGCATTGGATCTGTTTTTCTGTTTGTACACAGCCTTCATGCCTATACCGGAGAAACTAAAATCGCGGATATTCGTGTGCTGGATTTAAATAAGGACTCTATGAAAATTGAAATTATAGAGAGTCCTTCGGATACGGAAATAGTTCAACTTAAAGGAAGTTATTTTGCGCCCATAGTAAAAGAAGTGATATTTGCCGATTATTTTGTTTTTCTCGGAGTTAAAACGTGGTATCGCTTTATCGGTGTCACTGGTTTTTCCTTTGTAAAGGATAAGGGCGTAATGACTCTAAAGCAGACAGACAGAGGCTTTTATTTTAAGAGGCCGGAAGGCATCTCGGAGAGTATCTATAAATACTTTGAAAAATACGAGGACAGCATTCCTGGAGTAAAAACAGTACAGGTTGATATAACGGCAAAAAAAGCTGTTAATCTAAAGGTTTACTCCCTCTTCATTCAAAATGACGGCGGACTGCAGATAGTTGATACTAAAAAATAAACTTAAGAATAGATTTAGCGATTTTTTGTTGTGCCTTTTATGATATTCGTATCCGATAATAAAACAGAAATGTTTATAGCTCTCGGCAGAATGGATAAAAACGGAGATTTTCACTACTACTACATTCATGATTATCAGGGAAATCTCTTTTCCAAAATTGGGGTAACTGCAATCTGGGGAATAAACAGCAGCAAAGGCAGGCAGAAAAGCTACACCTTCGAAAATTATAATGAAATGATGAAAAAAATTTCCGGAATATTAGAGAAAAGAATAAAATCCGGCTACAAAATGTTTTACTGCTACCCTAAAAACAGCAAATTAAGCTCGATGATAGAAAAGTTTGAAAAACGCGCAGTTTCTTAGGTAATATTTTAAAAAAGTTTTTACAGAAGCCTCTTACTGAGGAAGATGAATTTTTCAACAAGTGATATCGAAATAATTATCCCCGTTATATATTCGCATACCATGATAAAAGAAGTGTCGCCTATATACGGCACCTGAATTAATTTGAATATTTCAAGAACAAAGAGCACCATTACAGCAAAGACAGAAGCTTTGCCTAGAAATGAAGTTTCAGGGTCAACCGAACCTTTTTTAAGGAGTATAATCCCCATTCCTCCGGCCTGTAAAAATAAGCGGAATATAAGAAGTACAAAAAACCATAATGGTATAAGACCGGAAAGAAGAAAAACAATTGCGGTTGTGAATATAATAAGATAGTCGCTTATTGAATCCATGTACCTTCCTATACGGGTTATTTCGTTAAACTTTCGTGCAAGAGTTCCATCTAAGAGGTCCGTTAAAAAAATAACAGTGAGAAAAATTATAATAAACACACCAAGAAGGGGATTATCATAGGAAAGAAATAAAAAGAGAGCCGTAGGAATGGAGCTTAACCTGAAAATTGTCAGAATATTAGGTATGTTAAGCCGTTTCAGCATTAATTTGTTTTTTTCAAGGTAAAAATTGTCTTTCATGGCTATAAGAAATAGAAACAGCAGAAAGTGATATAGAATCGTAACTCCGTAGAACCAGATATTAAATTCATATCTAAAACGGAAAAGGACTGCAAAAATACCGTAGATAAAACTTTGAAAAACTAAAAACGATACTATTGTTTTTAATATGTCCGCCATAAGAGAGTTCTTTAATTTCATCTTTATGAAATCTATGTTTATCCTTAAAATGTGTCAAGCAAAAGGAGCTTTTAGCCTTGACTTTACTATCTGTAATTTTACAATGAATATAAATGAATCTTCCTAACGGCCTAAGCTTAACAAGAATAGTTTTAGCACCTTTTTTCTTTATATTTTTCTTTTTGGAAAGAATAATACAGGGAAGCGGTATCTATGCTGTTTTAGGTGTGTGGGCTCTTTTTATAATAATAGAGGTGAGTGATCTTCTGGATGGTTATTTTGCAAGGAAGTTTAACCTTGTAAGCGACATCGGGAAAATACTGGACCCTTTTGCCGATTCATTGAGCAGGTTGACTTATTTCCTCTGTTTTGCAGGTGCCGGAATAATGCCGCTGTGGGTTTTTCTTATTCTTCTGTACAGAGATCTCGGTGTCGCTTTTATCCGGCAGAATGCATCCAGGTATGGAATTGTTTTTGCATCCCGCTTAAGCGGTAAATTAAAGGCCTGGGTCTATGCCTTTTCGGGTTTTGCAGGGATTTTTGTATTTTCTTCCAAAAAGCTATTGCTTTTACAGAGATATAGTGGTAGTATAGAAAAGTATAGTTTAATTGTTTTCTACCTTTCTGCACTGATTGCGATTTGGTCTTTGATCGATTATGCACATTCTTTGCTGAAAATTAAAAATAATAATTAAAGTACTTGACTAGCTTTACTATTTTTATATAAATTATATTTCGCCTCTGGATGAGGCTTGTTCTTTGAGAGAAAGAGGGAAGGGGGATAAGTAGCAAGGTAAGGATAAAAGGATGGTTGTACCTTCGGGTATAGCCATAAAAATAATAACGGAGAGTTTGATCCTGGCTCAGAACGAACG
>QNBI01000212.1 GCA_003641675.1 Spirochaetota bacterium
ACTTTGCCATTATTTATAAGTTCTGTAGCCGTAGTGTAAACAGCATTATCTACTCTCTTTAACATCGATGTCAGTATATATTTCCCTCTTGCCCTTGTTGCGGCATCCTTGGCTGTAGAATATATTAATCCCTGGTCGGAATCCACACCGATTGCAAGTTTTTTATACTTTTCCGCTGCCTGGAAAAGTCCGTCGCCGGAAGCGCCTGCTGCATGGTAAATTACCGCTGCACCCTGTTTGTACATATTGCTTGCAATGTTGTAAGCCGCCGGTGCGTCTTTAAATGCAGAGGGGTCTTTACCTATATACTGTGCAAGAATCATGGATTCATCCCTTAATTTCGGGTTTACATAGAGTGCTCCTGCAATATAACCACCTTCGAATTTATGGATAAGGGGAATATCCATACCGCCGATAAATCCGATTTTTCCTCCATTGTTCATTAAACCTGCTACTGCACCTACGAGGAAAGAACCTTCATGCTCTTTAAACAAAAGGCATGTTATATTGCTGTTTTCGTTTAGATCCGGAATAAAGCCGTCCACAATTGCAAAGTGAACATTCGGGAAATCTTTTGCAACCTTTGCAAGGGGATCGGAAAACATAAATCCTATTCCATAGATTAGATTGTACCCCTGCTCTGCAAGGACACGCAGTAGCTGTTCTCTGTCCTGACCGCCGGCTTTAGGTTCAAGGTACTTCATCTCTATTTCGCTACCAAAATTCACATTATCCGGGTCGTCCTTAATATAGCCTTTGTACTGCTTTGCAACATGGACAAGACCTGCAAGGGCAGAATCATTAAATGATTTATCACCCCTGCCGCCAATATCAAATACCAGTCCGATTTTATATTTTGGACCGGCAGCCGCAGTTTTAGCTTTAGATTTTTTCTTCGTACACCCCCCAAGGACCAGAAGCAGAGATAAAACCAGAACTAACGAAAGAACAATCTTTTTCATACTACTCCTCCTATATAATATTTTATTTTACTGTAAACCTTAAAAATAGGTGGGTCAAGCATAATTTTGAACAGGAGAATTTATTTCAACCGGGTTTTTTCATCCGTGAAGGAGCGTAAGGAATTCATCCTCTTTCACAATTTTAACTTTAAGGGACACCGCTTTATCGAGCTTGCTGCCCGCACCAGTTCCTGCAAGCAGATGAGTTGTTTTTGACGTTACATTAGATGTAACACGCCCTCCCCTTTTTTTCACCTCTTCCATGGCAAGTTCTCTCGGTTTAAAATTCTCAAAACTTCCTGTTACGCACCAGGTCTGCCCGGCGAAGATCTGTGGAAGCGCCTTTTCCGTTTTCTCTTCGCCCTCTTTTTCACTAAACTTTAATCCTGCTTTTTTAAGTTTTTCAACTAAAAGGCGTATTTCAGGCTTTTTAAGCTCTTCCACTACCGTCATAGCTGTCTTGTCTCCGATTCCGTGTATCTTTAGCAGGCCCGAATAGTCTCCCCTGTCGGCCAGTTCAAATAAAGAATCAATATCCGTATATCCAGCTTCTGTTAAAAGTTCAATAACCTTTGGGCCTATTTCCGGAATTCCAAGAGATTTAAGTACAATCCTAAAGGGCTGATTCTTGCTGCGTTCAATTCCTTCTTTAATAAGCTTCACCTTTTTTTCTCCGAAACCGGGCAGTTCTAAAAGCAGTTCCGGGTTAAAGGTGTAGAGATCGGACACATTCGATATCCATCCCTTCTCTATGAGAACATCGATAGTTTCCGGCCCAAGACTCTCTATATCCATCTGTCCACGCGCAACAAAAAATAAAAGCCTCCCCCGGACCTGTGCGGGACATAAATTATTTGTACAGAAATGATGTGCGCCGATCTTTGTTAATCTCCCGCCGCAGGAGGGGCATGTATTTGGCATTTTCCATGTAGTGTTGCCCATTTCATTCTTTTCAAGAACCCTCTCTACTGCAGGAATAACATCGCCTCTCTTGGATACAGCAACTCTGTCGCCCACGGCGAGTTCCAGCATATCAACATAATCCTGGTTATGTAGGGTGACATTGGAAATTGTAGAGCCTGATATTTCTACCGGTTCCACCCTTGCAACAGGTGTAATTCTTCCTGTTCTCCCCACCTGAACCGAAATATCTTTAACCGTTGTTGCCCCTTCCGGTGCCTCGAACTTGTACGCTATCGCCCATCTCGGGTGATGCCCGGTATATCCCAGGACCCCCCGCTGGGGTATCTCATTTACCTTTACAACAATTCCATCTATTTCGTACTCGAGGCTTTTACGTTCTTCCTTTTTTCTCTCAAGGTACTCTGCAATATCTTTAATATTTCCTACACTCCAGTAAGGGTGTTTTTCCTTAACTTCTTTCCTTTTTTCACTGTCGGAAAAAAAACCGATATGAGGATTAAGCCTAAAACCAAGTACGGTTAATTCATCCAGTATTTCAACATGAGTTAAAAACTCATGCTCAAAGAATCCTTCATAGACAAAAATATTAAGGGGGACAAGCGCCACTTCGATGCTCTTTACCCGTCTAAGGGTACCGGAAGCAAGATTGCGCGGATTGGCATAGGGAACTTCCATTTGCTTATTAATTTCATTAAATCTGTTTTTAGGAAGGTATATCTCTCCCCTCACAGCTATATTAACAGGCTTTGTAAGTTTAAGGGGAACTGTTTTTATGGTTTTTACATTACCTGTAACATCATTTCCCACCTCGCCGTTGCCCCTTGTAACAGCCCGAATTAAAATCCCGTTTTCATAGTAAAGAACAATGGACGAACCGTCTATTTTTTCTTCCAGCACAAAAGAGCATGAGTGTTCTGTTTTTCTGTCTGTCTTGTTTATCCAGTCGAGAATATCCTCGTAACTGTAAGCCTTTTCAAGGCTTAAAACCGGAATTGTATGGTGCACTTCGGGAAGCTCCTGAGAAAGGTCGGAACCGATTCTTTTGGATGGAGAGTCCGGTTTAACAAGATCGGGATAATTTTTTTCCAGACGGAGCAATTCATCAAATAACCTGTCGTATTCTGAGTCAGGAACCGTGGGCCTGCTTAAAATATAATATTCATACTGATACTTTCTTAATAATCCGGAAAGTTCATCTACTCTTTTTTCCGCTTCATCTCTTGTCATATCCACAGTAATTATAGCATAGAAGCGCCGGTTAATCGATATTAGTTAATCTATATACCGCAGAAATGAATCTTTATAACCTCTTACCCGAAACCAGAATAAAAGTGTACCACTCTCCTCCTTATTTAGAGGGCCTACAAGCACCTTATACAGGATATGCTTCCCCCCCTGTGAGTGCAGAACAGTCACGGGGTAGGTTCCCTTAAGGCCGGAAGCGAGTTTTTCCGCAAGTACAAGACTTGAGTATGAGCCGAGCTGCAGAAAGTATGTTTTTTTGGGCAGCCGTATACCGGAGACAGCATTAACCGGTGCAACTGCCTTTTCTATTGGTTTTTCGGCCGGCTTTTTTACGACCATTTTTCCAGCTTTCTTCTCAGGGACCGGGCCGGAGACCTTAGTTGGCTTAGCGGGCTTAGAAACAGAAGGCGGCGGCTTTGGTTCTGTCGGCTTAAGAGTTAGTTTTAATCTTCCGGGTTTGGTTATCACTGCGCTTGCAGATGGTTTAGAACTCTCGCCTTTTTTCGGTGCTTCACTAACCTCAGGCTGTACCGGTGCTTCATTAATTTTTGTCCTTTCCGGAGTTTTCTGCTCTACGGGAATTTCCACACCAGGGTTCTCCAGCCCGGGCAGCTCCATGGAAGGTTTTTCCACTTCCGACACGGCTGGTTTGCCGACAACATCTGCTATCTGTATCTGTTTCCTTAACTCTTCCTCCGAAAGTTCCGGTTTCAGGTTTATAGAAGCCTTTTCCCCTTCCGGGGTTTTAGGTTTTTCAATAAGTGTTAGGGCCTCTCTTTTCTCGGGTTTCTTAAAAAGGTCTTTCTCCGGTTTTCTCTTAGAAAGATATTCAACAATACCGGAATTTATGTTTTCTTCCGCAGACTTAATCTTCTCTGCGTGCGGAGAAGCCTCTTTAACATTCTCTGGCACGGATACTTTATTCTCCGAAACTTTTACCGGAGCAGGTTTCTTCTCTTCTGTGGCCTTTTCTTCCGGCTGCTCTACTTTCTTTTCTTCCGGAATTAAAACAGCGGGATTTATATCCGGATCGGGATTATATGAAAGGTCCTCCGGCATTCCTTCCGTGACCACACCCGGCTCAATGCTCAGTGTAACAGTGACACGTGTAATACCGTCCTCCGGCATTCCCAGCTCTTTAGCAGCATCCCGTGACAGCAGAATAAACATGTTCGATGTTTCCGGAATTCTGTCAAGAACCGTTACAGCAGCCTTTTTGCCGTTCTTAAGGTTGGTGATAACAATTTTAGAATACGTTGAAAAAGAGTTTGATACTGCGTAAAAACCGGAATGGTCAAGCCTCCCGCCTCTAATAACCGCTGCATTACCTTCCCACGATTCTTCTCCCGAGACAGTAAAAAGTACGGCAAGCAGCAGAGTAAAAGCAGCAACCAATTTTTTCATAGAGATCTCCTAATTTCCATAATCGGAAATTTTTCACCGTTTTCTAACTATTAT
>QNBI01000213.1 GCA_003641675.1 Spirochaetota bacterium
TCCCGTGAAAAATGGACAGATCCTATAACAAAATCGGCACCGTCTGCCTGGACTAGTTTAGCACGGTTCCATTGCAGTCCGAGGCCCGGCCCCAGCCAGTCAAGTTCCACACCGTATCGAATATCTATTTTATCCCCATATTTTCTGCGAAGCTCCTGCATTCTTCTGCTGTAATGAAAGTATGAACTATGCCCTCTTACAAATTTAACATTAACTGCCTGTTCCTTTTTGTAGCGGTACCCGGTTAATCTCGGGCTGTGAATTACAAAGGCTAGCGAGGGTATTCCATCGGAAACTGCATTTTCTACAACCGATTCTATATCATCGATACCATGCTTTATATGATCTTTGCCCGTTCCGACATGTATTCCGTGGGTTTCCCAGATAAATACTTCAGGTATTTTCATGAGTCCTAATATTGTTTGTTTTCTCCTATTTGTCAATTAAAGAGTAGGTTAAAAACTTAAAATAGAAAAAATAGTTTCCTCATCATTATAACTCTTTGACCTTTTAATTGCCCTAACCCCTGCATTGTTGTTTTCAATGAAACTCGACTCTCCTTCCCAGTAAAGGTCAAATAATTTACCTGTAAGGCAGTCTGTTATTCCGTACTTTACATTCGTATTGACTATTCTGTCCGGCAATGCACGTAGAAAACTCTGCTGTTGTTGTTTATCAAAACCTGTTCCATTTGCCTTTATATCTATCCAGAGATCATAATTTTTAAATTTATCCTCCCAGACCGGTTCATAGGTATCCCTGCATATGGACAAAGCTATCCGTTTTCCCTTAATTAAAAAACCTTTAGCTTTCGCCAATTTACCCGATGAGAGGCCTATTATATCTCTCTCAAAGTCTGTAAGAAAAACTTTGTCCTGAGAGTACACGACTTTTCCGTTAGGCCCAAAAACTACGGTTCTATTGTGCAATTTACTGCCTGAACCTATTGATGAACCTATTGAAGGAGCAAAATATGTACCGGCAAGTATATAAACATGATATTCTCCCGCCAGTCTCCCGAAAACAGACTGCATAATGGAAAAAGCCGAATTGCCTTCTTTTAAAAAGAGACTCTTTACGGTTTTAATATCCGGATATTCCGTTTTTAGCATTTTAAATTCATCTGTATAACCTTTGGTATAATTTAGTTTCCCAATATATGGCATAAGAGCAAGGAATACAGAAGTATACTCAGGAAAAATTATAAGGTCCGGATTATGAATCTGTATCTCCCTGCTTACAAGGTTTTCAATTTTCCTTGAGAAAACTGCTTCCGATTTGTAAACATCAGCATGAACAGAAAACTGTACCGCAGATACTCTCAAGGTCCCGCCATGGAAAGTACTTACCGCACTGTCTTCTGCACAAATAGTAGCTGACGATAAAATTACAAGAGAAAAGATTGCATAAAATATAGCAATATGCCTAAATTTCATCTTAAACCATTACCGCTGGACCCTCCCGGAGCCTCCGCCCTTTACAAGCGACATAACCTCATTTACAGATAAAAGAGGAAGGTCTCCCGGGATCGAATGTTTAAGGCACGAAGCGGCAGCGGCAAATTCCAAAGCTTCTCTGTGGCTTTCAAGTTTGTTTAAACCGTAAATAAGGCCAGCAGAGAAGGTGTCGCCGCCTCCGACTCTGTCAATAATATCGCGTATTTCATATTTTTGGGAAACATAAAACTCTTTCCTGTCATTCAATACGGCAGACCAACCGTTGTAATCCGCAGAATGACTCTCCCTCATTGTAACAGCGGCTATCTGGAGATTGGGGTACTTACCAAGCAGAGTGTCTGTAAGACTTTTGTATTTTGAAGCATCTAGATTACCGGATTCTACATCTATATCCGTTTTTATTCCCAGCGATTTTTGACAATCCTCTTCATTTCCCACTGCAATATCTACATATTTAATGAGCTCATTCATAACTTCGGGTGCTGTTCTTCCATATTTCCAGAGTTTTTTCCTGTAATTAAGATCGCAGGATACGGTAAGCCCCAGCTCTTTTGCCCTTTTAACAGCATACAGTGAATTTTGTGCAGCTCTTTCCGAAACAGCAGGTGTTATACCTGTTATATGAAACCAGAAAGCACCGTTAAAGATTTCGTCCCAGTTCATATCGTCGGGAGTTGCCAGGGAGATAGCCGAATATGCTCTGTCATAAATAACTCTGGAAGGCTTCTGATTAGCCCCGGGCTCCAGAAAATATATACCAAGCCTCTCTCCCTTTCGTACAACATAGGATGTATCAACACCATATTTTCTCAGCTCTCCGAGGCAGGCATCACCGACAGCATTATTCGGTATTACAGATACATAGGAACTGTTAAGGCCGAACTGTGCAAGGCCTACTGCTACATTTGCCTCTCCGCCTCCGAATGTTGCCTCTAAAACCGGACTCTGAAAAAAACGTTCATGCCCGGGCGCCTTAAGCCTTAACATTATCTCTCCGAACGCTACAAAGCGCTTTTTATCGTTATTCATAACCTTCCTCCTTCTTTTTATGCTATTTCTCAAGTAGATGAACGGCAAAACCGGCAAGATCAATATCCAGGTAGACTGCCACTATTTTTCCGTTTTTTTCCTTTTTAGTTTCTTCTAGAATGTTTATTCCTTTTCTTTTTAGATATGCTACTGCTCTTGGTATTGAATTCACTGCAACGGCAATATGGCCATGTGTCCCGGGAAACCTGCTCTTTGTAATCTCAAAGGAGTTGCCCGCAAAAAATGAACTGTTTCCCTCTTTTTCCTCCATAAAAAAGAACCTTTTCAGCATTTCCGCAGTTTTTAAAGCCTCTTCCCTGTCCGGACGATTTATCCCCAAATGAGCAAAGGAAAACCCAAGCACTGTAGATACCGCTTCACGGGCAAGCCTTGTTATTTCCCCAAAATTGCCGCTGGAAATAAGGCTTGCCTTCACCATCCAGCTTCCACCGCATGCGTGAACTTTTTCAAAATCCAAGTACTTCAGGATATTGTCCCTGTTAATGCCTCCGGTAGGTATAAATTTTAAGTCCCCGTATGGCGCCGACATAGCCTTAAGCAACGGAAGGCCTCCGGATGCTTCTGCCGGAAAAAATTTAACCACTTTAATCCCTCTCTTTAGGGCCATTTCTATTTGAGTGGGCGAGTTTATGCCGGGTGTTACCGGTATACTATTTTCCAAACAGTAGTCCACAACTTCCGGATTAAAACCGGGGGAAACGATAAACCCGGCACCCGCACCCCTTGCCCGTTTAACCTGTTCCACAGTTAAAACAGTTCCAGCTCCTACTAAAAGACCCGGAAGTTCTTTGTTTAACCTTTTTATAGTCTCCTCCGCAGCACCTGTACGAAATGTTATCTCCGCTACGGGAAGTTCTCCGGCAAGCAGTGCTTTCCCCAATGGAAGAGCATTCTTTGCGTCCTCTATCTTTACAACAGGCACCACCCCTATCTCACCAATCCTATCCATTATTTTATTCATCTTTTTCTCCCTTCTCCTATTAATACGTTTCTCATTATGCCAAAATTCATCCTAAACACCCCGAATCTGATTTACCGGATATACAGGCTTACCCCCCTTTAATACCTCTGCAATATTACGTGCAGCCTTTGTCTTTAACTCTTTGAGAGATTCCTCACTATAGAATCCAGTGTGATCGGAGAGTATTACATTATCAAGTGTTTTTAGAGGATGCCCCTCCGGAAGCGGTTCTTCTACAAAAACATCCAGGCCAGCGCTGTTAATTCTTCCGCTCTTTAATGCCTCTACAACTGCATCTTCATCCAATACCGGGCCACGTGATGTATTTATTAAAATAGCACTCCGTTTCATCTTCTCTATCTCACTAACGGAAATAAGCCCCCTTGTCTCCTCCGTGAGAGGAACATGAACTGAAATATAGTCTGCCTGGTTAAGAAGCTCACCCATGCCAACAGGTTCTCCTCCGTTTTTCCTTACCTCATCCGGTTTAAGATAGGGATCGTACACAAGAACTCTCGACAGACCCAGGCCGGAGACCTTTCTGTGAAGAGTTTTAGCTATTGCACCGTAACCTATAAGACCCAAAGTACGCCCCTTTATCCTATGAACTGGCTGTTCGGATTTTAGATTCCACCCGCCCTCTCTTACACGTCTGTCTTTATACGATATTTTTCTAATACAGCCTAAAAGCAGAGCAAGGGCATGATCCGATACATCCTCATAAGAATAATCGGGTACCCTTGCAACCCATATGCCGGTCTCTGTCGCAGCATCCACATCCACGTTATCATAACCGACACCGTACCGTGATATTACAAGACACTTTTTCATCGAAACTATTACACTTCTGTTGACAGGTGCAAGATTAACAAGAACCGCATCTGCTTCTTGGACGGCGGCTGCTACCTCTTTCTCACTTTCACAGTTATAAATTTTAAGCTCTGCATTTATGGTCTTTAAGACCTCCTCCTCCTCTTTATAACTTCCGAATCTGTCGTCTGTTACAGCAACAATATATTTGCTCATATACTCCTTCCTTTACCTGATATTTATAGCCTATCCCGTAAAAGGGCCGCTTTTCTTCCGCAAAAAATAGTTTGCCTTTTCCCCGGTTTTTAA
>QNBI01000214.1 GCA_003641675.1 Spirochaetota bacterium
ACAGAGGATTATCTTATTAAAACCAGAGAGGTTGTTAAATGGCTAAAGAAACACGAGACATTACAATAATAATAGAGAAATTCAAAAATGAATTAATTAGACTTGGTATTAATCCGCAGAAAACCATTCTATACGGTTCATATGCAAAAGGAGAGCAAAAAGAATATAGTGACATTGATGTTACAGTAATTTCTGATTAGAAATATTGGGACTGGCCGGAGGCCGTATTCTGGAACCTATAGAAGCATTTGGGCGTGTCCCTTCGCCGGAGGCTCGGGTCGGGCTCTTGGCCGTACTCCTCGGCGTTTTGTATGCGGCCGGCCGGTGTTTAGAAGCTTACAGAGAAAATATTTCGGCAAACTTAAAAACATAAAAAAAGAGGCGCCTGCGGGGTACTTAGCCGACGATCCCTCACGCGTTAGCCGGCAACAGAATCCGCCTCCGAAACCCCCGTAGTTTCTCCCTGGCGGTCAGTCTCTCCCTGCAAAGAGTTTAAGATACCTATGATCTGACTTTTTTAATGGGACTTTAAATTAGTCTTGACTTTTTTGTATATAACTTTAAAATAGTCATATGTCAATGGCAAGAATTAAAGATTGGGCTCTGAATTCTGATTTTCTGGGGCGCAGAATGTCGTTTATAACGGGTCCCAGGCAGGTTGGTAAAACTACGCTTGTACAAATGCATTTAAAGCGCATTAAGCAGGAAAACCTTTACTACAACTGGGATACAATTACGGCCAAAAGGAAATTTTCTGAAAATCCTCTTTTTTTCCTGGAAAATATTCACGAAGCTGTTCCTGCTCCTGATGAATTAGCCATCCCGCGTTACTGGGTAGTGCTGGACGAATTCCATAAATATCGGGATTGGAAGGGTCTGCTTAAGGGGTACTACGATGAATTGGGTCATTTCATAAGGTTTATTATTTGCGGGAGCGCAAGGCTGGATTTTTTCCGTAAATCGGGTGAGTCTCTTATAGGAAGATATTTTCCTTTTAAAATGTATCCTATGGGGCCCTGGGATGTCCTGAATACCGGAATTTTTAATTATAATTCTGCCTGGATCCCCGGCAAAAAGATACCATTTGTCAAACCGCATGCCGGGTTTAGAGAAACTGTAAGTCAGCTCATATCCCTTACCGGTTTTCCGGAACCTTTTTTTAATGGAAGAAAAGAATATTATCGAAGATGGCAGAATGCACATATCAGTCTCTTAACAGGTGAGGAAGTAAGAGATCTTTCTAAGATAAGCGATATCGACCGGATTCAACTTCTTGCTTCGCTTCTTCCGGAACGTGTCGGAGCACCTTTAAGTATAAATAGTCTTGCAGATACTCTGAAATGCGCCCATGCTACAGTAAAGAATTGGCTACAGGCATTATCTCTTGTTTATCTCATTTTTTTTATTCCTCCTTATGCATCTTCTCTGGCCCGCTCTATAAAAAAGGAACAAAAGATCTATTTTTGGGATTGGGGAATTCACAAAAACGAAGGGAAGAGATTTGAAAATTTTATGGCGGTTCAAATTATAAAAGCAATTTCTGCATGGAACGAATGGGGTTTGGGAAAGTTTTCTCTGTACTATATACGTACAAAAGACGGAAGAGAAACAGATTTTCTTATTGTAAATGAAGGGAAGCCGGCTCTTTTAATTGAGACAAAAACATCCAATGCACAGCTCGACAGGGATCTTATCTATTTTAAGGAAAAGACAGGAGCGCCGCTGGCTTTTCAGGTTGTCATGAATTCCGATGAATTGTTAACGCAAAAAGCACCTTCTGTGTTTATAATGGATGTAAATCGTTTCCTGTTTCTGCTTCCTTAAGAACTCTTTGTTCATAGTATTAGTCATTTATATGTATCTGTAAAAACTCATAAAAAAAATACCCACGACACTGGAATAAAAAAATAGGTTTTTTAAAAGCATTTTGATAAAAAGGCTCTTTATCTATTTATAGATATGGGTGAAATAAAAGATATTCATGACAGGTTTTTTAAGAAGCTGTTTTTTAAGGAAGAAAATGTAAAGGATTTTCTAAAGCAGGTTCTGCCTGCAGATATTGTCAGTGAAATTAACTTTGATAAAATTAAAATTGAAGCTACAGAGTATATAGATAAAGAGTATAAAAAGGGTCTTTCCGACCTTGTTGTAAAAACGAAACTTACAAAGAAAAGGGATGCAGATATATATATACTCTTTGAGCACAAATCGTACAAGGATAAGAAAGTTATGCTGCAGCTTCTTTCGTATATGCTTAAGATGTGGAAGCGGGATATGAATAATAAGCAAGATTTAAGAGTAATAATTCCGCTGGTATTTTATCACGGCAGAAGCAAATGGAATATACCGCTTTGTTTTAAGGATAATTTTAATTGTGATGAGAGTCTAAAGGAATACCTGTTGAATTTTAAGTATATACTATTCGACACAAATGATCTTGAGATTGGAAGTGAGAAGGAGAAAAAGTTCAGGCAGAATGTGAATCTGCTTACAGGTATTGTTTTAATGAAAAATGTATATTACAATAATTATAGTAATTTAGAGTATATAATAAATTTATGGGCTGAGACAGGGTTAATAAAGGAAAGAGAATTAGTAATATTTTTCATGAAGTATATAGTAGAAACGGAAAATATAGATGCGGGAAAAATATCAAAACTGCTTAAGGAAAAGCTTAAGGAGGAGGATGTAATGCCTACAATAGCACAGAGGTGGCTTAGAGAAGGCGAGCTTCTTAAACAGCAGGAAGTGATAATAAAACAGCTTGATAAAAAGTTCGGACTAAAGGAAGAAGAAAAAGAGTATATCCGCGGTGTAACGGACAGAAAAAAGCTGGATAAGGTAATAGAGGAGATATTATTCTGCGAGTCAAAGGAAGAGCTTTTAGGATATCTTAAGTAGTTTTAGTATATCAAGTTCCTTAAAGATTTAACTTTATGGGGGAATATGGGGTGACATTATTAAGCCTTTTAACAGGACATACACCCTGCGGATGGGATTGGCATAAGGTTCTAAAGAGGTTATACAAAAAATGCCCCCAAAAACTCACAATCTAATATATTTAATAAAAATAAGTGGTATTCAATTGCCTTAAGAATTGTTGAATTTTAAGTATATACTATTCGACACAAATGATCTTGAGATTGGAAGTGAGAAGGAGAAAAAGTTCAGGCAGAAGGTGAACGTGCTTACAGGTCTGCTTGCTTTTTAGACATAGAAGAAGTACAATAAATATATGAAGGGAGAGATACAAAGTCCCCATGATAAGTTTTTTAGATCCGTTATGTCCGACGGAAAGGTTGCAAGAAGTTTTTTAGAGGAATATCTCCCTGAAGAGATAAAGAACATAATTGACTTTAACACACTTTATATAGAGAAAGACAGCTTTGTAGAAAAAAAGTTAAAGGATCATCGTTCTGATCTTTTATACAGCGTACAAATAAAGGGGAAACAGGCGTATCTGTATTTATTATTTGAACACAAGAGCCGACCGGAGAAATACATAGGTCTGCAGCTTTTAAAATACATGGTAGAGATATGGAAACTCACAATAAAGCAGCGTAAAACGACAGAAGGGCATTTACCTGTAATAATACCGATAGTAATATATCATGGTCGAGGTAGATGGGAAATAGATGTTAAACTTAAGGGGTTTTTTGAAGTAGAAAATGATATTTTGGAAAGGTATATACCTAATTTTGAATATATATTAAAAGATTTATCAGGATTAAGGGATGAGGATATAAAGGGAGAAGTTATATTACGAATAAGTTTACTGGCTATGAAATACATATACAAGGAAGAGATGAGGAAGAAATTACCCATGATATTCGGCTTATTAAAGGAGCTAAGCGGCAAGCAAAATGGGCTGGAATATCTGGAAACATTATTAAGATACATAGTCAGTGCTACGGACAAAGTTAGCATAAAAGATTTGGAAGAAACATTAAAAGACATACCGGAAGGAGGGAAGGCAATGCCTACTATAGCGGAACAATGGCTTAAGCAAGGAATAGAAAAAGGAAAAAGAGAAGGCATACAAGAAGGCATAAGAGAAGGCATACAAGAAGGCATAAGAGAAGGGTTATTGGAGGGAATAGAATTAGGGTTAAAACTTAAATTAGGTACAGAGGGTTTAAAAATATATCCTAAGGTAGCCAGAGTAGAGGATATACACAAGCTTCGGGCAATAAAAAGTTCAATAGAAACAGCCTCTTCTGTTAAAGACATAGAGGCCTTGCTGTAGGAAACTTTTTGTGATATCGCGGTATTTGAAACAGCAATTACGGTAATTTAGAGTATATACTAAATTTATGGGCTGAGACAGGGTTGATCAAGGAAAGAAAATTAGTAATATTTTTCATGAAGTATATAGTAGAGACGGAAGATATAAATGCAGGGAAAATAGAGAAACTGCTTAAGGATAAGCTCAAGGAGGAGGGTGTAATGCCTACACTGGCACAGAGATGGCTGGAGAAAGGGAAACTTTCTAATCAGCATGAAGTTGTAATAAAACAGCTTGATAAAAAGTTCGGTCTAAAGGAAGAAGAAAAAGAATTTATCCGCAGTGTAACGGACAG
>QNBI01000215.1 GCA_003641675.1 Spirochaetota bacterium
GCTGTAACTCCCTGAATTATCTTTTCGGATAGCAGTACATACAGGATTACCGTGGGCATAAAAACAAGGACCACCGCGGCAAACATTCCTGCCCAATCTCCTATATAGCGCATCGATTGGATCATGGAAAACAAGCCGACAGCCACAGGCCGAAGTGCAGATTTCGTTGCAAATACCAGTGCCATAAAGTACTCGTTCCAGTATATTATGAAGTCGAAAATCATAATGGTAATGATGCCAGGCTGGGCAAGGGGCATCATGATAACCCAGAAGGTTTTAATGGGCCCGCAACCGTCTATTGCTGCGGCCTCTTCGAATGTGGTGGGTAGCGTGGAGAAGAAGCTTAAAAGAAAGAACGTAGTAAAGGGTATTCCGGTACCGATGTAAAGAAGAATCAGGACCCACCTGGTGTTGGTGATTTTTACCAGTGATGCAATGTAAAAAAGGGGAAGGATAATCATTATTTGCGGTATCCCCATTGCAGATACAAATAAGTTTTTTATCAACTTGTTTCCGGTAAACTTGAACCTGGACAACACGTATGACGCAGGTGCACTAATAACAAGAATTCCGATTAGAGCGGTGAATGTGTAGATAATGGTGTTTGCGAAGTAGAGCATTAACCTGTTGTCTATTAGTGCTCTTACGTAGTTGTCAAAGTGTAAACCCGATTTGAACATTGTACCGGTGAATATCTCTCGAGTGGTGGCAAATGATGCACCGATAATCCAGCCTATCAGGATAATGGTGAATGCTACCCAGATAACAAGAAGCAGGTAACCGGGAGACAACCTTAGGAAGCTGTATTCACTTAATCGTTTTTTTCTCTTTGTCTTTTCCATATTTGCCCCTAGTATTTTATTTCTTCCTGGTCGGGAAGCAATCTGTCCACTGCCAGAAATACAATAACAATTATGCTTGTCATAACGACTCCAACGGCTGCACCTAGCCCTGCATTTACAAGTTCCGGGTTCGTTACAATGACATTTCTTCCGAATGTCGTGTTATACATGTAAACCATTGGCGTTATTGTCCCCATTTCCGGGTCGTAAGGAGAGAACATCATGGACCAGAGAAAGAATGTAACCGCAGCTATCGACCACAGGACTACCGCTGTTTTCATGACACCGATAAGAAGAGGAAGGGTGATCGAAGTAAACTTCTTGAATATGCCGGCTCCTTCTATCGTTGCTGCCTCGTAGAAATCCGTAGGAATCTTTTCTATTCCTGCCATGAATATGAGAACGTAGTAACCGACACATCCGAAGCTATAGGCTACTGTCATGGAAAAAAGCTCATGCTCCGGTGCCGTCCACTGAAACTCTGCGAGTTGTTTTAACCCAAGTGTCTGAAATATAATCTTGAATAGGCCGTATTGGTTGTTGAATGCAAAATGAATCCACATCGTTGCAAGTGCGACTGCTGTTATAACATTGGGAAGGTAAAGAATATCCCGGAAGAAAGATTTTCCTTTCACGCCGGATGTAAGGATTACTGCATAGAGAAGAGCTGCAAAGAAAACGCCTAAACCTCCGTAAAACCATATGTAAAAAATGTTACTTAGAGAATGAATGAACATCTTGCTTTGAAAAATAATCCTGTAATTCTTAAGGCCAACGAAACTCCACCTTGCCATCGAAGCGGTAACAGTTTTCACATAGAAGAAGCTCATTATCAATGTTCTTATGGAAGGGTACAGAAATATAAGGAGGTAAAAGACCACTGCAGGCCCTAAGAAAACGACTATTACTGAATTTTTCAATTTCATATTTACCCCCGTATGTAAAACATTTCCAAGAAAATGGCGGATATTTTACATACCCGCCATTTCTCTAATAGTTAAAGCATATCACGTGGTTGCTTATTTTGTTACACCTGCTTTTATTTCAGCAACGAATTTCTCTGCATTGATCTTTCCGGAAGCAAGTTCTATGAAAGCCTTCTTTACGATTGGGAACGATTCTGAACTTGCGCCAAGACCGCCACTCCACGGATAATTATTTGTAAGAGATTTAAATATTTCCTTGTCGTCTGCAAGCTGCTTGGGCCATTCCTGGCTTAAATCCATTGGAATGGAAAGTGTATCATTGGAAAATTTCTTGCCCCACTTCCCTATGGTAAGAAATACTATCAGGTCGAAGGCGGTATCGGGATTCTTACATTTCTTGTTTATCATGAATGCCTGGGAACCGAAGGTTCCGCCGGTACCACCATCCTTCCCGTTTTTGGGAATTGGATATGCAAACTGGCCCCATGGAAAATCCAATCCTGCTGTCGACTTTAATTCGTTCGGCAGCCAGCTGCCGTTCTGCGGGTAGATTGCAACCTGATTTGTTGCAACTTCCTGTTGGCCGGCCGGCCACTTGTTTGTTGCAACCTGTTTTGAGAAGTATCCTTCAGATGCCAGGTACTCATAATCCTTAGCAGTCTGCATTACCCTTGGATCGTCCCATAGCTTACCAGTTTTGTCCTTGGCGAGCTTTTCAACCGGTTCGTAGCCCCCATATAGCCTGTCCAGGTGAATAGCAAGGGGTAGGTCAGAATAGGCATCGTCGAATGTCATTGGTGTTATTCCGCCTGATTTCAATTTTTCAAGAACGGCAAGAAACTCCTCCCAGGTTGCACCAACCGTCTTAATACTTACGCCAACCTTCTTTAAGAGGTCCTTGTTGTACATTGAAGAGACAATGAAAGGCTGTTCCGGTGCGATGTATAATGACCCGTCTTCCGTAAATGATTTGTGAAGTTCATAGAGGGCAGGTATTATTGATTCTCTGTAAGTCCTGCTATTTGTTGTAGGATAGGTTTTCTCGTAGTAGGAATTGAGTTTGAGTGCATAATCCTTCCATGTCTTTGTTGCATATTCATCGGCCTGTTCCCAGATATCTATCTGCGTATTTGCATCCAGAGCGGGGGGCAGAGTTTTACGTATCTCTCTGCCGTTCCACTGTATGGATACCTGAACCTTCGGATGCTGTGACATGTAATCGTTAACGGCCTCCTTGTAAACCTTTGCCTGTGGTTCCGTTTCGTTCCACATGGACCACCAGACAAGCTTAATGGCTGAATGACCGGCTTTTGCCGCTTCCTGTTTGCCGGCGGCAAAGGTAATGCCGGTTACTAACAGGGCCATAAGTAGTGAAAGCCCAATGACTAACCATTTTTTTCTCATATTTTCCTCCTAATTAAATGTGATAAAATACATTCTAAATTAATTTTTATATTTTGTCAAGCATACTTATTAAAATTTTTTATTATCTATTTAATTTTTTGTTAAATTTTTAGTAGTATCGGTGTTAAATCTCCCAAATATAACATTCCCAGAGGTAATTCGTTCGGTTGGGGGTGTCCATTCCTCCTGTATATATCCTGCTTCCGATAAGCTTGAGGGATTTTTCTATTATTTATTTGCTGGAGTGTTCGCAGCAGCTACTTTGCATTACTTTATCGCAAAGATTTCTGGGCCTCTGATCTTCGGTAGAGGTTGGTGTGGTTGGGCGTGTTGGACAGCCATGGTAAAAGAGGCTTTTAAGTTAAATGAGTGAGCCTGAATTAAAAAGAAGGGTTGGATTTTACATTAGGGTTTCAACCGAGAGACAGGTAAAGGTAAAGGAAGGCTCACTTAAAAATCAGAAACAAATGCTTCTAACAGAACTAAAAAGGCGAAACCAGCAGGATACCGGCTGGGGAGAGTTAGCTGAGGTATATGTTGTAGATAAAGGTATTTCGGGAAAAGATACGAACAGGCCGTCTTTTAAGAGGATGATGGCGGATATTGAAATAGGGAAAATAAATGCCGTTATGTTTACAGAGTTAAGCAGCTTTCCCGTTCTTTAAAAGATTTTAGAAATATATTCGAGTTTACTCAAAACTACAGATGTGACCTAATCTGTTAAAAGACAGATATAGACACTACTTCTCCCTATAAGAATCTTATTACAAAGATATTAATGGTATTCGGTGAGTTTGAAAGAGAAATGACCGCACAGCGAACAGCAGTTAATGCCTATGAGCGCAGTAAAAGAGGGCTTGCAAACGGCGGGCTTGTACCGCTTGGCTATCGGCGGGATAAAGAGAAGAAGAGATATCTCATAGTATATGAAAAAGAGGCTTTGATAGTAAAAGAAATCTTTAACACTTACGTTAAAGAAAAATCCATTAAAAAGACAATGGATATTATCAAGGAAAAGTATGAGGGTATTAATTCCAGATTAAAGAGAATTACGAGAAGCAGGATATACTCTATTCTTACAAACAAGGCCTATATCGGCATAAGGGAGATTTACAAAAAGGATAGAGACAGGACCGAGGAAGTAAAGGCGGTTTGGGATGGTATTGTTGATGAAAAGATATTTATGGAAGTGGGAGAATTGTTAAAGTTAAACCGGCTTAGATTTCATGCTGCAAATACGAAATGTTTTAATTATGTGCTATCAGGATTAATAAGGTGCGAAAAATGTGGTGAAAAACTGCAGGGTAAAAGTGCCTATTCCAGTGTGAAAAAGAAGCATTATTACTACTCGCACAAAAATACCTGTAAAAATGGAGGAATAAACAGGATAGATGCAGGAACAGTAC
>QNBI01000216.1 GCA_003641675.1 Spirochaetota bacterium
ACCGGAGCCACCGATTGTTATTTTACCCGGATTCTTTTTTGCATAGTTAATAAAATCATCCAAAGTTTTAAAAGGGCTTCTCTTTAGGACTGCTAATCCTATTGGTGTTGATTGGAACATATAAACGGGTACAAGCTGGTCTGTTTTGTAGCCCGCATTGTCACGGACGAGTGGTTGAAGAATGATGTGCGGAATATTATTTCCGCTTATGGTGTATCCGTCCGGTTTGGATTTTACTACCTTGGACCATGCTACAGCACCTCCTGCACCAGGCAGATGTTTAATAATTACATTTACACCGAGAACTTTTTCAAGGTCGTCTTTCTGATACTGTGCAGTAATATCAGACTGGCCGCCCGGATTAAAAGGTATTATATAAGTGATACTTCTGGAAGGATACTTGGCAGTTTCCGATGAACCCTTTGTAAAAGCAAGGGCGGCAACCAAAGCAACCAAAGTTAAAATAATTATTATTCTTTTCATAATGGGGGTATGCTACATTAAAGCTGGTATTTTTGTCAATGCATCATATTAAGGTTATAAGTCTTTGATGTTTGCCCTGCTGTCAAATTTAAACTTAAATCCTTCTCCGATTACTTTTATTCTGAGAGGTTCTGTTACAGATTTTAGGGCAGCAGGTGAAGCAAGTATATCATCTAGAGAAAGTGTATTCTTAATCCTAACGAGTCTTACATTTTCCAGACTTTTAAGATTGCATGTTTTTATCGCCGCTTTAATTGCAAGCTTATCGCTGTCCAGAACCATAGGTAATTTAGCCCTTGCCGGGTCCGTTGTAGTTATGGAATTCGGATAGGTCTGTGAAAAATCTATCTTATTAAAGTAACGTTTTGTAATGAAATCCGCCATCCCTATTCCATTGCTGTTGCCGTGGGATTCTTCTGTGAGGTCTAAAACGGCAATCCTTGTAATATCGGGGACCTGAATATCTCCTGCTTCTCCTGTATTTTTCCCGCTTCTGCCTACCAGTTTTAGATCGAATCCGGTACCGCTAATATTTTTGCCGGCCTCGTCAATGATAAGGACATCCAGTTTATTAAAGAAGAGTCTTGCGGCAAGTGTTTTGGCATTTCTTAAAAGTTCGGGCTCCTGCTTCTTAATTTCTTTATGTTTTAGAATTTCAATATGAGCTGTTTCATGGTATGCATTTTCTATGATCGCTACGCCGAAGAGTATATTTACCTTCTGCAGCACAATATCTGCAATAGAAGATATATTTTCTGACATGGAAGGAAATCCCATGTTATGGCATGTTTCGGCTCCCCTTTGATTACCAAGCCCTATCGCCATCATTTTGCACAGGCCGCTTTCCAGAGGACCGCTAAAGGATGTATGGTGTTTTACCCTGTTTACCAGAATAATACCGTCCGATTTGTATGCCTCTCTGTCTGTAAATACAGAAAGGCCGGAGTTTGTTGAACCTATCTGTACGGTTTCCATAGATGATACAATCGGCACCCCTGTTGTTAAGCTGTTAATTCCGAGAGTGTTCAGTATTTTTACCTGCCCTTCTGCTGTGGCACCGCCGTGACTTCCCATTGCCGGAACTATAAATGGTTTTGCCCCGTACTTTTTAAGTTCATTAATAAGAGTACTAACAATTGCTCTCTCATTGGCAATTTCACGACTACCGACGGCAACGGCAATTTTTTGGCCTGGCTTTATTAAACTTTGGATTTTTTTCTGCTGAATTTTGGCGAGGAGTTTTCCCTTGATGTCGGAAATAGAATTTCGGTTGAATGTTTGTTGTACATGCAGCATCTCAGGTATCGGTACGTCCTTTAAAATCGAGTTTAAGGCATTCATAATAGTTTTATAATATTACTTGACCATGGCAGTTACTGTAAAGTATTTTTTATCTTAATATGGATTTTGGTAAAATACTGGAAGAATGGGAAAATAAAGATAAGAAGCGAAATTTTAATGACCTTCTAAATAAATACCCTCCGAAAAAGGCAGAGAAAGAGACAGAGCCTGCGGACAGTAGAAAAAAGGCTATACGGAGAAGAGAATATTTAAGGAAATTAAAACCGCAGAGGACCCTGGATCTGCACGGTTTTAAAAAAGATGATGCTATTGCCGCTTTAAATAGCTTTATTATCGAAAGCAGACAGTTAGGGTTTAAAAAAGTTTTAATTATTCCCGGAAAGGGCATACACTCCAAGAACGGCCCGGTATTAAGAAATGCCGTGATAAAATACCTTGAACAGAACAGATTAACTGGTGAATTCGGACCTGCAGAGCGGGAATATGGTGGAAAAGGTGCTGTCTGGGTTATACTTCGTTAACGTTCCCTATAAATTATTCTCCCTCTTGTAAGGTCATATGGGGAGAGAGCAACTTTTACACGATCTCCCGGTACTATCCTTATGTAGTGTTTTCTCATTTTGCCGGAAAGATGAGCAAGAATAAGATGTCCGTTGCCCAGCTCTACCCTAAACATAGTATTGGGCAAAGATTCTTTTACCGTTCCTTCAACCTCTATTGCTTCTTCTTTAGCCAAACAGCCCTCCTTTTTAGGCCGAATTTTAAGGATAAAATAGCTTCTGTGTCAACCTTATTAATAAAAAACTATAATGATTAAAACTTAAATGAATCCAAAGCGGGTAAAAACTCTTGACTTTTTGATGGATTTGGTTCAAATTATCTTGCCCGCATAGGTTGAAAAAGGGGAGAGGTAGGTAAGATGGATAAAGATTTCATTCAGAAAATGAAGAACAAACTTGTCAAAATGAAAAAAGAAATCCTTAAGCATCTTGCTGCGGAGAGTGAAGATTTCCAGAATATAATAGAAGATATAGACCCCAAAGATTTAGCAGATATTGCAGCGGATGATATAGATAAGAAAACACTGGAAATTCTGGGAGCACAGGATGTTAAACGTCTTAACCTCATAGATGCAGCTATTTCCAGAATAGAAAATGGCAAATATGGTATCTGCATGCAGTGTGGGAAGAAAATCCCGAAAGAAAGGTTAGAGGCTATTCCTTATGCCCTTCTATGTGTTGAGTGTAAAAAAAAAGAGGAAAAAAGGTAAGTTAGGCTTAGGTAATAAAGTTTCTCTGTTAAGCCGATATTATAATCGGAGGCAGAGAAAAATTGATCCGGGCTATTTCTAATATACAGAATATACAGAGTGTAACTTTACCGAACATTATAAACATTAGAAGTGTGGACGGCAAAGTGCCGGTTCCTGTACGGCCGTTCTATTCTATCTCTGCAGTTTTTAAACATATATCTGTTGTTCCCTCTAATGTAGGAAATAATGGTATTCCCCTGTATAAGCTCCGAATACTTGATAACCTGCTGGACAGGTTTATCCTAAATGGGAATGCAAAGCATTTAAAAATTACAGAAAAAAATGTAGATTTATTAATAGATGAATTTTCTAATAAATTAAAATTGCAGAGTTTTGCTGGCGGCCGCTATGAGATACTCTTTCGGCCGGAGAAAGGTTTAATTATAAATCTGGTTGCATAAATACTTAAATATATCTATATTCTCTGTCTTGACATATCAATTTCCCTGCAACATTATAAGGGATAAAAGGTTTTATAAGTATGGAAAAAAATAACGATAATAAACCGGTTATATATCCTGCAAATAAAAATTTAATCGATAAAACTATCCTTGTAGATGATATGCCTTCTGTAAAACTCTTTGGAAAGAGGATAGCAGACGGGAAAACCGGATGGTTTTACTTTTCTCCCATTATTGGAAGCTATCATGCAGTAGTTCCGGATTGGGTTAAAGGGGGTGATGAGGTTGAATTCTTTGAAAAGAATAAAAAAGGAGAGCTCCTCTCTCTAAAGCTTCCCGATGTTAAAATTGCTTCCGGTTCTGTAACAAGACTCTTTCTGGAAGACGGAAATATACTTCTGTTTTCCAATATAGCGGGAGTGCATCAGACTTTTCATCTTGTTAAACCCAAGGAGTTAAAAGGAATTAAAGAAATAGCTGTCGATCTCGTTTATATAGAAGAAAAATGTCCCAAATGTGGTTCTCTTAATGTATTCCACTATAACGCAAGGGAAAGATCATTTTCAAAATGTCTAAACTGCGGCCATGCGTGGCAGGGGGAGATAAGGAGCAATCTTATATTTATTAAGGAAAGAGAAGAGGAAGAGATTGCTCTGGAGGTAGATAAACATCCGAAATTAAAAGAGCTGCTTTTAAAAATAAAGAATAAAAATTAATTAATAAACGGATTACCTTTAAGTTCTCGTTCAATACTGGTAAGTGGGCCGTGCCCAGGGAATATTCTTGTATCTTTGGGCAGAATTAAGATTTTTTCTTTTATACTGTTTATTAATGTTTGTTCGTCTCCGCCCGGCAGGTCAGCTCTTCCGATCCCTTCAAAAAATATTGTATCTCCAGAAAAAAGTATGTGTTCACTTTCTCCGTAAAGACAAATGCTGCCCTGTGTATGTCCCGGCGTTTCTATTACCGTAAGGTTTGTATTCAGTATATAGTCGCCTTCATGCAGTATTATATCTGCTTCGAGTAAATTTAAGAATGCGTCCTGGTTTATATCCAATGTTGAAA
>QNBI01000217.1 GCA_003641675.1 Spirochaetota bacterium
GCCGGGATAGGTGCAAAGTTGGGCGGCTTTAAATGGGCGCAATCACTCCGCACAGGAATTGGAATGATACCTAGGGGAGAAGTAGCCCTTATTATATCTTCCATGGCTTTAACACGCGGTATATTTACTCAGACAGAGTTCTCAACCACTGTACTTCTAGTTGTAATTTCCGCAGTTATCACACCGCCGCTTTTAAAAATTGCTTTTAAAGAAAAGGGAGGCACAGCATGAAAGAAACTCATGTTTCCGAGATAAGGAAGTACGTTACAGCGGTACCAGTATTTGTCTATGAGGATGACTCTATCCACACGGTTATCAATAAATTTATCACGAATCCTGTAACACGCGCAGTTTACGTTGTGAATAAAAATAGAATGCTTCAGGGAATTATTACAATACAGGATATATTAAAACGCATAAGCGTGGATTTTTATTCAACCTCTTTTATATACTCGGAACCGAGTTTTACAGGCTACAATATAATGTCATCAATTAAAGATTCATCCGCTGGAGACATAATGAATACAGATACGTACTCGGTAAAGGATGATGACTCCATAGAGCATGCTTTCTCTATTATTTTTCAGAACCATGCAGGTGAAATACCCGTTGTGGATAAACAGGATAAACTTATCGGTGATTTAAATGTAATTGAGCTCCTTGTCCTATGGGAAAAAAGGGGAAAAAAGTAATTTTTAAGGAGGTATTTAATGTATATTATTGATTATCTAAAACCTTCTGCAATTTTTCTAAATATGTCGACAGGCAGGAAAAAAAAGAGGGAAATTCTCTATGACATACTTAAGCGGAGTGCTGAAGGCGGGATATTCCCGGCCGAGAGATTGGATGGTATATTTCATGCGGTAATTGCGAGGGAAGATCAGACTACTACGGGTATCGGCAACGGCATTGCAATTCCCCACTGTAAAACAGAGAATATTGAACACGGAACAATTATCGCAGCAACATTTCCTTCCGGCATTAAATACGGGGCTGTGGATAATAAACCTGTAAAAATACTCTTTCTGTTTATCTTCCCCGGAAGTGAAAATCAGGAATATCTGCAGGTACTGGCCAAGGTTGCACGCCTCTTAGGTGATGAAACTGTTAAAAACAAACTTATTCTTTCATCTGCACCGGATGAATTTAGAGAGATTATTGCAAAAAACGATATTATCCCAATTACTAAGAGCAAAGAAGGAAAGTACGTATTTATCCTTGCACTCAGCGATGAAAAAAGACTGCAGGAGGTTATCTCCAACCTTGTGGAAATCGGAGCGCAGACATCCTTAATTATAGACAGTGAAACTCTGGAGAAAAAGCTAACCTATGATATTCCCATCTTTGCAGGCCTAACCTACTACAAGGGCAAGTCACCATATTCAAAAACATTTATAGGCATACTAAACAGCATCGACCAGGTGAACTACCTTAACCAGCTGCTTATAAAAGAAGACATTGATTTAAGCAAACCGGGAGCCGGTTTCATACTTACATTAGAGGCAAAAAAAATCATCGGAGGAATTCCGGGTGAAATGGAAATCTAGACCATGAAAAATGTTACGGTAAGAGAAGTTTATAAAACTTTTACATTTGAACCCCCTATACTAAGTGAAAATTCCTCCATAGAGGGAATTATAAGTACACTGCTCACAGACCCGCGGTCAAGAAGCGTATATATAGTTGATCAAGATAAAAAGCTTACCGGAATAATAACAACGTTAATTATTCTAAAGGCGACTAATATCCTTAAAGGCAAAAGGTCAGTACTAAAGGACGATATTTTTAATGCAATTAGAATTGCAAAAGCTCAAAAAGCAAAGGACATAATGCATCCGCCCATATATGTGTATGAAAGTTCTAAAATACTGGATGTTTTAGAGATGATGTCGCGTGAATATATACAGGAACTGCCTGTTGTGGATAAGGATAAAAGAGTAATAGGCGACCTAAACTGCTTAGAGATTTTAAAACGCATCTGGGAGCAGTAAAAAACATGGATGTATTTGTCTATACATTTCTACTTCTTGCCGCAGCTACATATATGGGTCATCTCATGGTTAAATTTAAACAACCGGAAATTCTGGGAGAAATTTTAGGCGGTATTATTGTAGGGCCTGTCGCTCTCTTTATACTTTCCCTTATCTTTGTACACGAGAAACCAGAAATTGTCCGATATTTTTCCCACGAAGAGGCCAGTATTCTCATGCAGTCTTTAATCGACTTTGCCGCTGTCTTTATTATGCTCGGTGCAGGCCTGGAAATAGACAGGAAAGATCTTCTAAAGGCTGGGAAAACCTCCGTATTAACCGCTGTTTTCGGCGTAATTGTGCCCTTCACGCTGGGGTTTTATGTTGGTGATAAACTGCTTCACCTCTCACTGCTTGCATCTCTATACATTGCAACGTCGCTCTCTATTACAGCAGTTGCCCTCTCTGTTGCTACGTTAATCCAAATCGGAAAGTTAAACACAAAACCCGGCATTACAATAATCGGCGCCGCCGTTGTGGATGATATTCTGGGAATAATCATCCTGTCTGTTCTTACAAGCCTTAACAGCGGCAATTCACTGGAACTAAAGCATATCATCTTTATCTTTGTAAAAGCCCTTCTCTTTATAGTTCTGTCAATAGCAATAGGCCCTATTCTGGGGAAATTAATCTTTAGAAGAATAGAGCATCTATCCTTAAACGAAAGACTCTCTATTATACTTATCTGGGTTTTTGTTTTTTCCATGGCCGCTCATCTTGTTAAACTGCACCTTATGATAGGAGCTTTCTTAGGGGGATTAACTATACGGGAATTCCTGCGCAGCAATGAAGTGGAAAATATAGAACGATGGATCTGGGGATTCTTCGCTCCTCTGTTTTTTGCATGGACAGGCTTTTCCGTGACAATTTCCGGAACTTCTGTTGGGCTTCCTCTGCTCTACATTGTTCTTGCAGCCTTTATCGGGAAAATACTGGGTGGCTCATTGGGAGCTCTGATAGGCGGAATAAAACCGAAGCACAGCTTAATTGTCGGCATAGGTATGAACGGGCGCGCAGCGGTGGAACTTGTTATTGCAAATATAGCCCTGATTAACGGCATCATTTCCAGGGAGATCTATTCTGCAATAGTTTTTATGGCTATAACAACGGCTGTTTCAACTCCTTTCCTTTTAAAGTTAAGCTCTAAAAAACTTAAACTATAAAATTATTGACAGAGGAGCTATAACAATTTAAGCTATGATAAATTAAAATGGATAAGAATCTTGTCTTCGGTATAGTTATTATAATTGCAGTGCTTTCCTTTAATACTTTTCTCGTTTTCTACAGCAGACACCTTATAGAAAGAATATCCAGGATGAAACACACCACTGTCAGGGATATAATGAAAGAACTACATGGCTGAGATATCTCCCAATAACAATAAAGATATTAAAACCGAACTTTCCCGCGATTTAAGCCTTTTTCAGGTTACGATGATGGGACTGGGAATGATGATAGGAGCCGGCGTCTTTTTAGGAATTGGCAATTCTATCTATATAACAGGACCCGGCGGAGTACTATTAACCTTTGCATTAAACGGAATGCTGGCCCTTTTTACGGCAATGTCCTACGCGGAACTAAGTTCTGCAATCCCCAAAGCAGGCGGGACTTACAATTTTGCAAGAATAGGTTTCGGCAAGGGCATTAGCTTTATTTCGGGATGGATGGAGTGGTTCGCTTCCAGTGTTGCCGGCAGTATGTACGCTGTAACCTTTTCCATTTATACATTGCGCTACTTCGAACAGATAGGAATGCTCTCATGGCTTCCTCCAAATTATTCCGGGTTTTTTATAAAATTTGTTGCAGTCGCTGTAGCTCTGTTTTTCATCTATATAAATTACAGGGGTGCATCGGAAACCGGTAAAGTCGGTGCTCTTATGACAATAAGTCAAACTGCCTTTATGATCTTCATAGGAATCATGGGAATAATAGTTGCTGCTCGGGACCCGTCAAGGCTTCAGAATTTTAAACCTTTTCTGCCTAATGGCTGGTCAAAACTCCTCATTACCATGGGCTTTACTTACGTTGCTTTCGAGGGGTATGAGGTCATCGCGCAGGCGGGAGATGAAACAATAAATCCGAGAAAAAATCTTCCCAAAGCCATGCTCTACTCTGTTTTCATAGTATGTCTAACCTATATAACGGTGGCATTTGCAACTGTCGTAGCTGTTAAGGCAGGCTCTACAGGAGTTACCGGAGCTCCGTGGCAATGGATAGGCAGTTTCAGAGAGAAAGGATTCGGAGAGGCTGTGGCACGTCTAATCCCTGCCGGAAATTTTCTTTTAACACTTGCCGTTATTTTTTCTTCTACTTCGGCCCTTAACGCCACAATCTACTCAGCAACAAGAACTTCCTACGCCCTTGGAAGAGACGGGATGCTCCCGCCTCTATTCTCGAAAATTTCCAAAAAAAGAAAAAGGCAGGAGAAAACTTATATTCTGGCAGGTATTATCTATGATGAAAAGGCCCCTCTAGCAATGATTAACGGGAGTATGGTAAAAGAAAAGGATCAGACAGGCAACTTAGAA
>QNBI01000218.1 GCA_003641675.1 Spirochaetota bacterium
AGGTTGTCTTAGTATTTGCCAATATTTCCAATATTTTAAAGCAAACAGGCCTAAACCTAAAGGACGTTGTAAAAGTAACGGTTTATTTAAGCGACTATAGATACTTTGAAGAATTAAATGAAGTTTATAGAGAAATCTTTTCGGAACCCTTTCCGGCAAGAACACCTGTAAAGACAGATGTTCCCTTTGGGCTTATAATGGCAGATGTTGTTGCATTAAAAGACAATTAAAGACAGGAATAAAAATACCCTTAATAACTTTAGCAGCAAAGTAAAGTACAGTATTATTGTTTTAGACAGTCATAAATCTAATTTCATGTTGTCCCGGAAAAAGTTCAGGTTCCCTACCTGGCGGCAGCTTAAATCCGGGCGGTGGAACCAAATTGCATAACGTACTTGGAGGAACAGTTATTCTAAGAATAAAAGATTCATCCTTATGCTCCCACGAGATAGTGATATCACCCTTTACTGTCGGATATACTCCATGTGCATACGACAGGCCTGCATCCTGGGGTGCACATTGAAAAATGGTAAAACCAGGCTTTTCCGGCCGAATCCCTAAGACATGTGCGGAAAGCTGATAGGTCGGCGTGCAGGAAAATGCATGGCACATACTTCCTCCAGGGATAAAACTTTCCCATAGCGTTTCGGTACCGGTCATTAACATGTCTCTGTAGTCATCACGTATAATTTTTAAGACAATATCAAACCTTCCTGCCTTTGCCAATGCACTGTATAGAAAATGGCTGAAAAAAGTATTAGTCTTTACAACATCAGTATACTCATTAAAAGCTGGAGCATTTGTTACCATAGGAGGAGCATTTGTAAGTTTTACACGTAGGGGGTCTGTAATATACTCTATTACAGCCGGCCACCGTTTCCTGGGTGCAATTTCCCACAAGATGAAAAATGCATTGGTATGCTGTGAAACACGCAAATTCTGTTTGGAAGTATCCGAATCTACAGAATCTACATATATTTCTCTACTTGAATCCCAGAAACGGGAATTAAGTATGTTCTTTACCGATTCTGCCAGTTTTTTATATTTAAAGGCAATTTTAGGATAATCCAAATACTCTGCAATTTCAGCTGAAGCATTTAAAGCACCCACAAACATAGCATTTATAATTGCCGAATCCCCTTCCCGCCCTACATTAGCCCATTCGATAAAATGCCAGTAGGGAATATCTGAGAGAAGACCAGACGAGCCCATCTGTCTTTGAAACCAGCCGAGAGAACGCTGAATAGAAGGAAATACATCTTCTATAGTAGCACTATCCCCTGTATACAATAGATAATAATAGACCACTAGTACCCAGTGGAGATTGAAATCGGGAATTATAATTCCACTTGTATGATGATCCCCGGGTGCAAACATCTGTATAAGTCCGTCGGGACGCTGACTTTCCGCTGCAGCCATAATGAATTCTTTGTCCACAGTCAAAGTGCTGGGCCCGAAAGCAACTGCATTAACCAGATAATGAACTATGCCGTCCCCGAACCACTGCCTTTTCTCTCTACTGGGGCAATCTTCCCATGCATCGTGTGTACATTCCAGAGTTGTATAACGTCCGCTTTCCCAAAGTCTGTTTAAAAATTTGTCAGAACAGGTAAATGCCCCTCTGTTCTCAGCGGGGAAATGAGTATGTATAGAACCAATACGGTGAATTCTTAAACCGGTGGGAGCATTGCGTACTGTAATTTGTAGATATTTAATAGCAGTCCATTCAAATTTTTCAAAACGCTGGAATCCGGGACGCGCCGTATAACGAAAAAGATGAGCACAGTCGAGATGGATATTATTCGAGATTCTCGGATAATATTGTTTCTTATTTGTATATTCTCCGGGAAGAGTCTCGGAAACAGCCACTTCCACTACTTCGCCTCCAACTGCTTCCAGTTCTATAAAAGGATAGCCTGCGTGCCGTTTACCGAACGCAATAAGGATAGAAACATCAAGCTCATTTGTAGTTTTTAAAATAGCAGGCTCTCCGCCTTCGAATAGCATATTATCTGGGTTCTCAACCTGACCAGGGACAGGTTCGGTTAAAACTTCATCGTATATTTCTCTATCCATCGGGAGTTCTGGACTGGGCTTAACTCCATATGCCCGTATTACTCTATTCGGCTTTACAGATGTTTCTCTCATTTCAGGAATCCCGGAAGGCATTAAAACAGGGAAAGGTTCTATCCGGCCGAAACCGATTGCTTTTTGAGATTCATCTGTTTCGGTTTTTAATTCCTTTGCATATTTCCATTCGGAATCGTTGAATCCGGATATATTCCATCCTCCAGGCATCTTTCTTGCGTCGAAATCCTCAATAAAATCCTGCCCCCAGCCTTCACGCGGAGTGTCATTGTTCCATGCTCTACATTCTATGCATTTCCATTTTTTACTGGAAAAAACAGATATTTTATCGGTACCGCTTTTAATATCACATTCGAACCATAACGCACCATCGCCGAAAACACTCTGCCAGTAATCTTTTGCCGATTCATACCACGCAGTATCACAGCCGTATACATGTACTATGACTCCTATGGTATTAGTACCTGAAATTAAAAAATCCTCTATATTAGTAATACTAAAGCGCTGATGAGAAGGTGAACTTCTTGCAGGCCCCCGCGATACTCTTTCCCCGTTTATAAATAGTTTATAGCGCCCGTCTGCCGTGATTTTAGCAACTGCTTCTTCCGGTGCATCATCCAGTTTAAATTCATATCTGAATAGATACCATCTATTTGTACCATCATTCCTTCTTACAGGGCCTTCTCTTAACAATGATCTAAAATTTACCGAAAAATCAATTTTCTGTTCAGGAGTCCATATAAACGGAGCACGTCTATGCATACATATTTCCTTCTAATTCCATTTCAATATTTCAGATAAAACCTTCGTTTTAAAGCAAGCGCAACGTCCTCAGCAGCTCGGGCGGCATTATCTACAGCTTTTATCATGTACATGAAGCCATGAATTAAACCAGGTACAAACTGCAGGGTAAAAGGCACACCTGCAGATTTTAAGCGTACAGAGAGAACTATTAAATCATCACCCATCGGGTCGAGACCTGCTCCTATTATACACTGGCGGAAGCCCTTGCATTTCTGCAAGTATAGGAACTGCAAGGGGATTTTTGCGCTGCTTTTTATCGGGAATATCGCAATCCCAGAACCAGTCAATTCTAGCCGGCGTGTCAGAATATATACGCACTTTAACATCTCCGAATGGCCCCGGAATAGTCTCATCCCTTACCAGCCGGATAAACGGGCTGTCGTTATTCCAAAAATCAAGAGCATCTTCGAAGCCTTTCCTCACATTAGCAATTGGCCTTGTCCGTGGATCCGGAAGCTGTTCCATTCTCTCTATTGTTTCTATAAGGAAAGGCTTTAGCTGCGGATCTATCCATTCACCCTTCCATATATTATTTCCCAGGCTGTTAGTACTGCGGCTATCTTTTTTCATAGTCTCTCCCCTGAAAATTAATAAAAATTAATCAGTTGATTTCATCAATTACCTGATAGTATATTTCTCAGTAATGCAGAAGCTTTTACTGCATTTCCTTCCATAATTACTTTATTGATTTTTTCACGGTTTTTTATCACTATCCCGTCAAATAGTTTCAGCCAGTTTACAGATTCGGAGATGGCTCCTACTGCATCTTCACGATACGGATACTGATCCATGGAAAACCATCCATCATAGCCGCATTTATCAAGCCAATAGAGCAGTTCAATAAACTCTGCACTGTGAATTGAGCCGACAATCATATCATCGTCCCATGCCCTGTAATTATCATTAAAGTGCATATGAAAGAGTTTATTACCGGCCTGTTTTGCAAGGACTACTGCCTCTGCCGCATTTTCTCCGCCCAGAAAAGAATGTCCTGTATCTATGGTTACCCCTACATTATCAAGTCCTGTCTGCATGCATACAAGTAGAGTATCCGCCATACGGGCAATATAAGAATGCGTCCGTGGTTCCTTTGCCTTATACTCTAAAGCGAATTTCAGATCGGGAAATTCGGCTGCAATTAATGATATATTTTCTATAAGCCATTTTCTCTCATCAAGCAGGTTTGCCTGGAGAGGATAATCATACCCGTCCTGACCCGGCCATATATTTATGATTTTGCAGTCCATTTCTTTTGCAATCCCGCAAATTTCACGCATATAATTTACCGCTTTTTCCCGGATCTTTTTATCTTTTGCCGAAATGCTGCCTCTGCTCCAGATTTTATCCGAAAAGATATCCGGAATTATAGATGCACATTTAAGTCCGAGGTTTTCAAGTGCATTCTTCATCTGTTTGACATTACCAGAATTGATATCCCATGTACCTACTAATTCTATGCCGGTAATGCCGTTTATCTTTCCGGCCATACGGAGCATCTCCTCCGTCGAAGGATTATCCTTATAGCTGTGGCAGAACCTGTCTGCCGTGTTACCTAAATTACCAAGTATCGCCGCATATTTTTTCATATTAAATTCCCAAATAGTATATTGAAATAATATTAAACTTTAAAATCATAGTTCGACCCATTATTAGTTTTG
>QNBI01000219.1 GCA_003641675.1 Spirochaetota bacterium
CTGGCTAAAACGACCATCGATGATATTGCAAAAATGGCACACATGGGCAAAGCCAGTATCTATTATTACTTTACAAGTAAAGAGGCAATTTTTAAGGAAGTGGTTGAAAAAGAAGGTAAAATACTAAAAGAAAAATTAATCGAAGCCGTTAATTCTCAAAATACGCCTCAGGATAAAATCCGCGGCTATTTAATTACCAGAATGACCGGAATAAAAGATCTCTCCAATTATTACAGAGCCTTACGTGAAGAGTATCTAAAGCATTACTCTTTTATCGAAAAAGCACGGGCCGCTTATGATTCTTTCGAGATCACCATGATAAGCACCATATTAAGCGAAGGGCAAAACAAAGGTATATTCGATATTGAAGATATCACCCTTGCTGCCGAAACAATTGTTGCAGCCATGAAGGGAATGGAATATCAATGGAGCCTGGAAGGCAGCAAAGAAGAAATTATTGAAAAAATAGATGTGTTGTTAAAAATTTTATTTAAAGGTGTCGAAAAAAGAAACTAAATTTTTTTTGAAACTTTTTTCGAACATAAAACGTATTTGTTCTAAAAGTACAAGGAGTAGCCCTATGAATAAATTTGCCGATGCTGTTATTAAGTACCGAATTGCAATTATTGCTATCGTCGTTTTATTAACGCTCTTTTTTTCTTACCAATTTAAATACATAAAAGTAAACAGCGATGTCATCTCCTATTTAAGGCAGGACGATCCTGATGTACAATTGTTTAATCGCATCGGAAAAGAATATGCAGGCACATCTATTGCCATGGTTGGCATTGAAGCGCCGGATGTATTTGATTTTCAGACATTAAATGTCATTAATCGACTCACAGAAAAAATAAAGCAAATTAATGGCGTGGCTACGGTGATGAGTTTAACCGATGTGCTGGACATCCGTAGTGCGGAAGGAGGTCTGGAGGTCGGTAGATTAATCGATAAAAATAATATTCCCAACGATCCTGCGGAACTGAAAAGAATCCGTGAATATGCGCTATCAAAGGATATGTACAACGGACGCATAGTATCGCCCGATGGCAAGGTCACCATTATAATAGCGCGTTTAAAACAGGACGCCGACAAACAAGCGGTGGCACTTAAAATAAAAACGACTGCACAAAAAGAAGCCGGTAATTACAAACTCTATTTCTCCGGCCTGCCCATGCAGATGTTGGAAGTTAACGATATTATCATCCATGATATGATTTATCTGGTGCCGGTAGTCGTTTTGATGTTAATACTGATGCTCTATTTCAGCTTCCGCTCAGCACGAGGCGTAATTTTACCATTATTGACGGTAATCATAAGCACCATCTGGGCGATGGGGTTGATGATACTCCTGGGCATCGAACTTTCCATTATTTCGAACATTATGCCGGTTTTGCTGATTGCTGTCGGTTCTGCCTATGGAATCCACATGATTGCCCGTTACCAGGAGGACATTCATCACTGTCCGGATAAAATTTCCTGTATTAAGGCATCCTTGAGCGAAGTGGGCGTGCCGATCATTCTGGCTGGTGTAACCACGCTTATCGGATTTTTGTCCTTTATCGGGTCATATTTAACAGCGGTTACGCATTTCGGTGTTTTTACCGGTATTGGCGTAGCTTTTGCCCTGATTATTTCCGTTACATTTATTCCTGCCCTACTCACATTTTTAAAAAAGCCCAAAATAAGACGCAATAAAGAAGGCAAAGAAGACAACGTGATTGTTCATTTTTTGGACCGGCTGGCCTTTTTTGTTCTGAATAATGAAAAACTCATTATTGCAAGTGCAATTATTTTAATCGTTATTTCGATTATCGGTTTGCCCAGACTTACACGCGAAGTAAACATGGTTGAATACTTTAAAAAAGATACCGATATTCGCATCGCCGAAAATATGATGGAAAAAAATTTTGGCGGTTCTACCCCCATCCAGATCGTAGTCAAAGGCGACCTAAAAAATCCTTTTGTCCTAAAAGAGATGCGGCAACTGGAAGAATTTATGGAAACGGTCCCTTATGTGAGCAAACCGCAATCTGTGGCAGATTTAATTTGTGAGATGAATAAGGTCATGAATCATCATTACACAATTCCCGAAACGCGCCAGGGCGTAACCAATCTCTGGTTTTTCATTGAAGGCGAATCCATTTTAGAACAACTGGTCAATGCCGAAAGCAGCGAAGGCATTATTCAGGCAAATTTAGGGACCGTGAAAACCGGAGAAATTTTGAAAACCGTAAATACGATAAATGATTACATCAAGTCTAAAATGGATACTTCATTAGTTGTTGCTCAAATTAATGATCAAAATTATTCGAAACTATTAGACTTTAAGATTCAGAAAATTTCAAAAGATATTTTGGCCGATTTTGCAAAGCACAAAACAAAAACCAATACAAATGAAGACGATTTAAAGCAAATAATCAGAAAAATTAATGATCAAACGATAGTTCATTTTAATCAGGCAAAATTGAATGATCTCGCTAATAGATTGGATGATTTCTTTTTGAATGAATCTGAAATTGAAATTGAAAACGAGCACCTGATCAAGAAAATCAACTCTAAACTTATCGAACAGATAAAAACCGGACAAAAGCCAGATGAAGAACGCATCAAAAAAATATTAAATCAACAACTGGCAGGAAGAGAAAGTTTTTCCAAAGAAGACATTGAAGATACTGCCTATTCGCTGTTCGTAATTTTAAATGATTATTGGCAGTATGAGCGAATCATGGCCGGTGTTGAACAGATCATTAATAAATATGCTCCGCAGGCATCCAAAAATCAAAAATTAAAAGATGATTTGCGTGACGACCTGTGGCTGTTAAATGAAAACCACCTTGCTGTTCCAAAGGCCATTGCCGCAAACATGGGGATAGAAGGTGATCATCTCTCTGTACATTTTATCCAATCGGGTATGCCTGTTATTTTTACAAAATTAGACGCCAGCTTAATGAAAAGTCAAATTCAAAGTTTGCTTATTGCGCTGGTTCTGGTAACCATAATCCTGATTGTCCAATTAAAGTCCGTTACCGGTGGATTGATTTCGGTTACACCTATCGTACTAACCGTATTGTTTAATTTTGCCATAATGGCCTATTTTAATATTCCACTGGATAACGCCACCATGATGATTGCCAGTATCGCCATTGGTATCGGCATCGACTATTCCATTCATTTCACCAATCGTTTTAAAGAAGAATTTGCACGAAATAAAAACGCCACACAAGCGCTGGAAAAAACATTAACCACGACAGGAAGAGCAATCTTAATAAACGCCTTATCCGTGGCAGCCGGATTTATTATTCTGCTTTTCGCTCAGCTAATTCCGATCCAACGCTTTGGCTGGTTAACCGCTTTGACCATGTTTTTCAGTAGTTTTAGCGCCATAACTTTTTTACCTGCGCTTTTTCTAATAACCAGAGCTCGATTTATTGGTGATTTTAACGGAATTATTATGAACAGTAAGAAAAAAATGGAGAAGTTTTTAAAATGACTAACGCGACAAAACAAATTCGCTATAACAAATTAATTCATTATGTTCGACGTGCGGTTATCATTGTGCTGTTATATAAGCTGCATTCTTTTATTTATTACAATATTAGTGTGCATGCTATACACAGCCACATTAATCTGATGACTTCCTTCGATCATTTAATTCCATTTGTTCCCTGGATGGTTTATCCGTACATGTCTTTGTATTTAGGCATCTTTTTAGCCGCCGTTTTTTTAGAGAGACGGGCTTTCGTATATTTTGTCGGTATCTTGTTTTTCAGCGAATTGTTAACATATCCATTTTTCTATTATTTCCCGGCAGTTTTTCCCACACCTCAATTTGCTGCGAACGATTTTACAACACGTTTTTTGCAATGGTGTTTTAAGGCCGATGTACACAACAATACATTTCCCAGTTTACATGTAAGCCTGGCTCTTAGTACGGCTTTAGTAATAAACCGATCAAACAAAAAAATCGGGTTCTTTGCTATTCTCTGGGCAATCACGGTAGCGTTTTCTACGGTTCTGACCAAAAAGCACTTTTTTATCGATGTCTTGGGCGGGGTGATAGTTGCACAGTTGGCTTACACCTTTGCAGTCAAAAATAATCTTAGCGTATGGCTTTTATCCAAAGCAAAAGGCGCCTTGCACAATTTTTCTCAGGGAATAGATAAATTTTTAGAGCCCTTAAGCGCAAAAAATCATCCAATATTTAAAACGTTGACAATGTTATTAATTTTTATAGGTCTAAAATAAAAAGGAGGTATCATGGTACGAATTTATTCACTTTTAGTTGTTGTTTTATTATTGGTCGGAAATTTATTGGCGCAGAATGCGCAGGAAATTGTGGCTAAAGCCGACGCAGTAGTAAATGCTCCCAAAGATCAAAAAGCCACAATGAAAATGGTTCTAATCGACAAAAACGGCAACAAGAAAGAGCGAAAAGCCGAATTTCTGCAAAAAGGAAATGAAAAACGCATCATGCGTTTTATCGCTCCGGCTGACCAAAAAGCACTTTTTTATCGATGTCTTGGGCGGGGTGA
>QNBI01000220.1 GCA_003641675.1 Spirochaetota bacterium
GGAGACTCTTCACCGGAAATATACAGAATTCTTCCGTTGCTTTTAACTGAGTGTGCAATCTGGAGCATAAGAGTAGATTTTCCGATTCCGGGTTCTCCGCCTACAAGTACGGCAGAACCTTTCATGATGCCCCCGCCTAAAACTCTGTCCATTTCCGGTATTCCGGATTCCAGACGCATTCCTTCTTTATTATTTATTGATGTAAGCGGAACGGATACGGCATCCGAGCCTGAAAGCTCTTTTTTGCCTCCTGCAGCGCTTTTCTTCTCTATAAAACTGTTCCAGCTGCCGCATTCCGGGCATCTTCCCAGCCACCTTGGTTCCGTATGGCCGCAGATTTTGCATTCGAAAATTGTTTTTTCTTTCATAACTTTTCCCCTGCAGGGATTGCTGTGATACGTTGAGTTTCTCTATTTTATATCAAAGGACTAATTATAAAAAGCACTTTCATTTTTGCCTGTAATTTTTTCGAGAGTTATAAGGCTTTCTAAATAGTTATACAGGCTTGCATTTCTCTCCATTTCTGACCGGTATAAGAGTAATTTGGCATTTCCCAGTTTCTCTCTTGTAATAAGGCTGTTTTTAAATGAAATTTCCGCATTTTTTTTCGTTTCTTCGGCCTGTTTTAATGATGCCTCTTTTGACAGAGTTCTGTAATAGTTAGTTCTTATATTCTGGACAGCCTGCCGTATATTAAGCTTAATGAGCTTTTTATAGTTTTCAAAAGCGCTTTCTGCCTGCGAAAGAATTCCAGAAGCCTCCTCGATTTTGTATTTTGTTCTTCCGGAATCAAAAATATTTGTTTTTGTTCCTATTCCGATTACAAGGTTCGTATCCCAGCTGTCTGTCCAGTTTGCACCTATAACGGGGATACGTTGTCCTGTAATATTGAGGGTAACTATTAATGAAATGTCGGGCTTAAGCATAGAGCCTGCTCTCTCTATGGACAGATACTTTTCCGCCTGGTCTATTTTTTTCTTTAGAATTTCTATATCCGGTGATTTTTTAAGAGAGTATTCAACAAGGTCTTTCTCGTATAGGAGGGGTTTCCCCGGCTTAAAATTAGAGATAAGATTAATTTGGCTGGAATTTATACCTGTCAGAATTTTTAGTGCTTCCACTGCACTTCTGTAATTCTCCGATGCTTCAACAAGACTTTCATCTGTCAAGGCTACATTTGAACGTACAGAGAGAAGATCTGCCAGATTTATTAATCCCTCTCTGTAGGAGTCCTCCCTGTCCTTTAGGATTTCATCTATGACTTTTTTACTCTGTTTTAAGAGTTTTATGTTTTCCCGGAAAAGAACGGCCAGAGCGTAGTTTCTCTTTATCCGATAAACTATCTCCCTTTTCTTTTTTACAAGCTCAAGGTATTTAAGGTCTCTGTCCAGCGTGGTTATCTCGATATTCTTACTTATTTTGCCCCATGTAAACAGTGATTGAGTAAGTGTTGCCGTGATCTTAAAGTAGGTATTTTCTGTATCATTTATGAGTGTATAGTCTCTGTCAGGAAAGGGAACGGGAAACTGGGAGTTAGGAGAAGGGGCGTATCCGAATTCTCCCTCTTTAATGGTTACACCTTCCGGAGGGTTTGTAATATAGGAGCTTACCGTTTCCAGTTTGATGCTCGGGTACAGGTAGCTTTTGGCCTCCAGAATTGAGTACTGTTTGTTTTTAAGCTCCTGCAGTTTTAAGTTTATTTCATCCGAATTTCTAAGCCCCATTGAAATTGCCATGTCTATGGATATGTTCCTTTCTTCTCCTTGTGCAGGCACTCCGAATGCTGCAGAGAAAACAAGGACAGTAATAAGAAGAGTTTTAATTATAGAGTGAGGCGTGGGTATAGACAGTTGCATTTTTATCAGCTTCCCTCTTTATTTGGAAGAGTATATGGATTTATCCATGACCGAATCGTATAACCGATGGAAGCTGGTGTGAAGGTGTATTCCCCAGAATCATCTGTGTATTTAACTGTAACAGACAGAACATCTTCTCCCTCGGGATCGTTTGTGGGAGTGCTGTCTGTCCATTGTATAAGCAGGCTGTAATTCCCGTTACTGTCCGTTGTATCGTAGAGTTTGTGGCTGCCGTTATCATCCGAGTAGTCTATTTCTACCGTTATTCCAGGAATAGGAATTTTCTGCACCTCTCCGTCTGTTTTGGTGGTTTTAAAAATGCAGGTTCCTGTAACATTAGCAGAGAAATCCGTTCTCGGTTTTCTTGAAACTGTGATATCGTCCTGTATGTTGTTGTCCTGGTCAGAGGTGATAATTGCAGATAAACTCCCGGAGGTCGTATAATCGGGATCGTCTATTATAAGGGTTATATCCTCGGTATCGGAATCCTCAGAATCCGGGATGTCATCGCGCCAGGTAACATTTCTAAACTCGTACGTACCGGTATTGCCGTTTATAGTTGCTGTTGTTGTAATATAGTCCTGGTCTTCGTCCGTTGTAGATGCCAGGTCGAGAACAATACGCACTCCGTTTACACCCTCGCCGTTTACATTAACAACTCTGCCTGTAACGGTGGGAGAGGAAAAGGTTGCCCTGTCAAGCTTTATATCCGGCACCAGGTTCACAGAGTCGGATATTATTCCGGAAACCTTAATTATAGCGGGAGAGTAGTCATCGTGCGTGACTCCAAGCCAGATTGTTCCTGAATCACCTTCGTCTCCGAATTTTGCGTTCCATGTTTCCCACATAATCTTATGGTTAAAGTAGCCATTGTTCCCGCCGGAAACCATCGAGGCAGTTTCGACAATAAAGTTATCCGAATTCGCTGCTTCCGGTTCTTCCAGATACATCCTTATAATTGCCCCGTTTATACCGTTTCCGCTGTTGGAGTCTTTAATATATCCTGCTATTTCTGCAGAGTAGAATCTGCCGCAGCCGGAAAGAAACAGCAGGATTGCCGTTGCTGTCGTAATTGTTACGGTAATGAATATTGATTTTTTCACTTTTCTCTCCTTAATTCCTTCTCTTTAACCGTGATTCAACCAGCCAGTAGATTGTAGGAATTAGAATTAATGTGATTAATGTTGATGTTGTGAGACCCCCTACAACTGCACGCGCCATAGGAGCTCTGAGTTCCGCCCCTGTTCCTAATCCAAGAGCCATGGGGAGAAGACCCAATATAGTGGTAAGGGATGTCATGAGTATGGGTTTTAATCTTGTTTTCCCTCCGTGTATGATTGCATCTCTTAAAGACACGCCTCTTCTTCTTAAAAGATTCATATAGTCTATAAGCACTATGGCATTGTTAACAACAATCCCCACAAGAACTATCGCTCCTATAAATGCAACCATGCTGAATGTTGTATTTGTTAAAAGCAGGGCAGCTACAAGGCCAACAATGGCAAAGGGCACTGAAAACATTACTATAAAGGGGTGCAGGAACGATTCGAACTGGGACGCCATTACCATATAAACAAGCGCAACTGCTAAGAGTAAGGCAAGTATCAGACTATGAAAAGATTCCTGCATCTGCTTACTGGAACCTGTGAAATTTAGTTTTATCCCCGGAGGCGGCGGTGCGGATGAATAGATGGTTTTCTTCATATCGCCGACCACTCTGTTTAAGGCCCGTTCGCCGGTTAGATATGCGGAAACCTTAATCATTCGGGTTCTGTTTTTACGGTGTATAGATACAGGGCCTGCTGCCGTGCGTATATCTGCAACGTTCTCCAAAGGGATTTTATTTCCAGCAGGATTAATAAAGAAGAGGTTGGTGATTTTTGAAAAGCTATTCTTATCCTGCTTGTTAACGGTAACGACAATGTCGTAGCTGTCCTCTCCCTGTTTAAATTTGGAAACTGTGGTCCCCTTAAAGACAGTTCTTAAGGAAGCGGCAATTTCTAAGGGGCTTAACCCAAGGCTGACAGCTCTTTGCCTGTTAATTTTAAACTGAAGCTCCGGCTTGCCTGTTCTGTACCCTATTTTTACATCACGGGCTCCTGGAATGTTTTTAATAAGTTTTGATATTTGCAATGCATACTCATAGTCACTGTCCAGATTATCTCCGGAAACTTCCAGTACTATAGGTTCCATTGCCCCGGAAGCACTGGAAGCCAGGGAGCTCATACCCTGAATCTGGAAGGTAAATTTAACATCTACGATATTTTCTCTAAGTTTTTTAGACAGAAGGTTTATTATTTGCCAGATACTCTTTGTTCTTTTATCCTTATCAACAAGAAGAACAGAGATAAAGGCAAGGTGGCTTCCTGTTTCTGATATACCGGATAAATCGCCTCCTCTTCCTACACTAGATGCGAGGGAGGCTAAATCTGTTCCAAGGGTATCTGTAATTAGTTTGTCGGCCTGTCTTACCTTTTCCGATGTTCTTGAGTAAGTCGAGCCTATACCAGTTTCGAGGGTTATGGAAAATTTTCCTTCATCGGTATCCGGCAGGAACTCCATCCCCATTAATGCAATAGAGCCTATGCTTAAAAAGAGCAGTACAATGGCTGTAATAATAACTGCAGAACTGTGGTCCAGAGCCCATTGCAATGCCGCTTCATAAAATGCATCTA
>QNBI01000221.1 GCA_003641675.1 Spirochaetota bacterium
GGAATTCCAGTGCCGCAAGGTCCCCTGTTAACAGATTCCTTCTCTCCACCCAATAGGCGTCTTTTTCCAGCTCTATTAATTTATTAAAATCCCCTGTTTTTGCTTCTTTGTACATCATTGCTGTTTCATTTTTAGAGGTATCACCGAAGAGTGTTATGTATCCGCGGCTGCTGTAATATTTCCACGCTACAGGATTAGAAGTTTGCAGGATTAAAATTTTACCTCCGGCATTAAAAAAATAGCTGTGAGCAGCTTCCAAGAGCACGGAAGATATTCCCCGGCCCCTGTGTTTTTCACTGGTAAATATATGGCCCAAAAGTCCGATAGTTCTGTTTTCTTTAGAAGTGGTAAGCCATAGATGAGAGACGGGCTTCTCATTCACAGAGGCTAGAAAAAAGCGGTCGGTGCTTTCCGGATATTCACCGTTAAGGCGGTTTCTTATATCGGAAAGCCAGGAAGGTCCTTTATGTATAAGAAACGGGATAATTGTATTGGATAACTCCGGGGCAGGCGTTTCGTACTGGCTTATTTTAATGCCGGTTCCGTCTTTTAAGTTTATATTTTCATCGCTGATTAGCATGTTTTTTTAATCCTCCGTTCCTAACCTTTATAGTATAAATGATGTTTTTAGACAATCATGGCGGCGTGAAGATTTATAGGATAATTCTATTAAAAAAAAATTGCATTACCCCATTTGTCTGTATATACTTTAGAAAAGAATTAAAATCCTATTTGTTAAAGGGGTCTCTAAATGAAAAACTTGAGTATAAGAACAAAGTTATTTACGGGTTTCGGCAGTGTTCTGCTAATTTTTATAGCTATTTCTGTTCTATCCTATATAGAAACTGAAAGAAATAAGAAAGCGATAGATACTCTTAAAAATGAGGTGATTAGAGATACCTTTAATTTTCTGGAACTGCAGAAAGATGTTATTAAAATACAGCATTTCCTTACAGATGTGAGTGCAACAAGGGACCCGCATGGATATAAGGATGCAGAAACTTATTATACTAAAGCAAAAAAAGTTTTGGAAACAATTATTAAACATCATTCATCAAACTCGGATAAGTCGATGCATGAATCTCTTGTAAAAATATCAGAGGATTTAGACAACTATTATGCCCTGGGTAAGCGTATGGCCGACGCTTATATGAATGGAGGAATAGATGCTGGAAATAAAATAATGAATGAATTTAATCCATACACAGATACAATTAATGTTAAGTTGGAAAGCTTTGTTAGCAGAAATAAAAGCGAATTGGCCGATTATTTTGAGCAACTGAATCACAATTTTGATACTATAAATTTTATAAGAATAGCTGCAACTTTAATTTCCTTACTACTTGTTATCTTTATTGCAATACTCGTAGCAACTTCTATTGTTCGGCCCGTTAAAACAGTCGCCGAAAAGGCGGAAGCTATGGGAAAAGGGGATATCTCTAAAAATATTGATTTTTTCTCAAAAGACGAAATAGGAAGAATGATGGAAGCCCTGAACAGTTTTATATTAAGTTTGCGAAAGGTTGTCGGCAGGGTTCAGGATGTGTCTGCTGCAACTTTGGAAATACGGCAGGATTTAGTCTCGACAACAGAAGAAACAGCTTCTGCCTCTAATGAGATAGCTGCAACCGTAACATCTTTAAAGGAGCAGATGGATAATTTAAACAACGAGATATCCGAAGTAGCAGGAGCTGAAGAGCAGTTCCGGGTTGCAGTTGAAAGTCTCGATGATCAGATAGCTAACCAGGCATCTGCTACGGAAGAATCTACCGCAAGTATAGAGGAAATGATAACCTCTATTCGTAATGTTTCGCATATTGTAGGACTTAAGAGGGAATCTGCCTCAGAACTCGTTAAAACAGCTGCACAGAGGGGAGAAGCAATTCAAAAATCAAACGAAAATATAAAGAGTCTTTTAAAATTAACAGATGAGGTTTCATCTATTGCAGGGATGATTATGGAGATTGCAAAGCAGACTAATATTCTATCCATGAATGCTGCAATAGAAGCGGCGCATGCAGGCGAAGCAGGCAAGGGTTTTTCTGTTGTTGCGGAGGAGATAAGAAAACTTGCAGAAACCTCCAATGAAAATGCAAGCCAGATAACTTTAATAACCGAAAAAGTAATGGAAGGTATTGAAAGAACTTCGAGAGAATCCGCTGAAAATGTTGCAGCCTTTACACAGATAAACAGAGAGATAAATTCTGTTTCAGATGCGCTGGCGGAAATAAATTCAAATGCGAGTGAACTGGCCGCCGGGGGAGAGCAAATTTTAAAGGCGATGACTCAGCTGAACGAAATTACTGTGTCTGTACGTGAGGGCGGAGGGGAGATGAAAAGAGGGATTAACCAGATATCCGAATCGGTTCAGAAAGTTTTGGCAATTTCCAGCACAGTGGTAAACGGTGTAACAGAGATAGAAACAGGAACAAAGGAAATATCACAGGCAATGGTTATGGTGAATGAATTATCGAAAAAAATCGGTGAAAATTCTGTAATTCTCGATGAGGAGGTTAAACACTTTAAAATTTCTTAATTTTATGGTATAATATTTTTAAAAGGTTAAATTATGCTGGAAACATGGGAATTAGTTATTATACTGGTTATGCTTTTAATGATATTCGGTGCAAAACGTATTTTAAAAACCATTGGTTCCGTGGAAAAGGGGATAGAAAATTTCAAGCTGGCGGTTTTGAATAGAAGGAAGCAGAGCTGAAAACTAGTACGAACCGGTAATTAAACAGACAGATAAATACGATAAAAAGTTCCGGAGGCATGTTATGGATGAAGATATACGCGGAAGAGTTGCGCTTATCTGTGGTGCAAGCAGGGGATTGGGCTGGGCATGCGCTCAAAAATTGTCCGAGGATGGTGTTGCGGTAATTCTACTTTCGAGGAACAAGGTACTTTTAGCGGAGAGGGTTAAAGAGCTAAAAAGCAGAGGAAGAGACGCTGAGTTTATAGCTGCAGACCTTTCTAAAATTAACGGACTTCCTTCTATTGTGGAAAGGGCGGATAGTTTCTGGGGGAAAGTTGATATCCTTGTTAATAATGCAGGGGGGCCTCCTTCCGGCCCTAGTTTGTCCTTTAAGCCGGCTGTCTGGGAGCATGCATTTAGACAGAATTTTTTAAGTGCCGAAGAACTCACGAAATTTCTTATCCCACGTATGGCGGAGAGGGGCTGGGGCAGGATAATTAATCTTACCTCTATCACTGTGAAACAGCCTGTTGAGAATTTAGTACTTTCCAACAGCATACGAATGGCTGTTATAGGCTGGGCAAAGACACTGTCACTGGAATTTGCTCACTTAGGAGTTACGGTAAACAATATTGCAACCGGTTATACACTTACAGAGCGGATAAACGAACTCGCCACTGTTAAAGCTGAGCAGTCCGGCAAGAGTGTGGGTGAAGTTATAAACAGTATGGCAGCCAATATACCAATGAAGCGCATGGCGAAGCCGGAAGAGATCGCATCTGCCGTTGCATTTCTTGCAGGTGATTCAGCGGGGTATATTACAGGCGTTACTCTGCCAGTTGACGGCGGTTATATCCTGGGGATGTAGTTTTTAAAATATTTAAAGTTTTTCTTTTTCTCTTTGTGAGATGAACAGCTGTGGTGTATAATTAGAATAAATGGAATAAAAAATATTTTTAGGGGGTAAATTATAATGAAAAAGAAAATTATTTTAATCCTTGTTCTTTTAGGCAGCATATTTCTTGTGTTAGGTGGTTGTAATCTAATAGCAAAGGTGCTTATAAGTGTAACTGGAAGTGTTGTGGATGCAAAAACAGGTTTGGGCATAGAAGGAGCCACTGTTACTTTAACCTATAAAGGTGATGACTCCAGTCATAGAACATCTTATATAACAACATCTGGTTCCGGCGGGAGTTTTACATTTTCCGATGCAGATTATGGGGAGTACAATTTAACCGCAGAAAAAGCAGGATATATTTTTGTTCCCAGGGATGTCTACGTAAGCGGGCTGGCACAGTCGCTTGGGACGGTTACAGGATTTGTATATGATTCAAGCAAAGATCAATATACAATTTCACTTATCCTTTTATGGAATAAAACTTTTCAGGATGTGGATGCATATCTGACATTTCCTGATGGTGACAAGACATCAACTGCTCCTGTTTTGAATACACCGTATGATACTGCAAGCGGCCCTTCTACTGGTTTTATGCCTGCCACAAGCGGTAGAGAGACAATATACTGGGACAATAAAACATCAGACAATACAATTCATGATGTTTATCCTGCTGAGACTGATACACGTTATGCAGTGCAGCTGGATGTTGATGATAGAACTGGATCCGGGCCCGAAACAATTTCTATTCGTTCTTTCCCTTTCGCAGAAACTGCTACCAATTCTTCTACAAGCGGCGGAGCCGATACCGGGCTTCCTGCCGGAACAAATTATACCTGGATCGGCGTTATGGAATACTATGCCGATGCATTTTCAAGTGCCGGAAATAATGTTGCTTCTCCAACAGATTATCTGTCTAATATGGGTA
>QNBI01000222.1 GCA_003641675.1 Spirochaetota bacterium
AAACCTACCGCATTTGCCCCCTCTATGGCCGTCATGATTATAGAGAACAGGTTTTCCTGCAACAGGTTCATAGAATTTTTCAGGTCCGACAGTATTTATTGCAGTAATGCCATCTGCACCGGCTCTAACAGCACTCAGAGCAATTTCTCCGATTTTATCTGTGTTAGAAGTTCCTGTAGGCATAAAAAAGTCTTCTATGTTATGAGTACCTATTCTTACAGGCATGTCCTCTTTTATCCGGCAGCAGCCATCGTATTGCTTCTATAAGTGTCTCTGTACCATTATCTTCCGGACTATTAGTTTGATCGACCTGCATATGAATGTCTTTGCCAAGCCTGCCGGCAAGTTCTATTACCCTTCGGAAATGCTCATTAAAACCAATATGTCCATGTATAGCATCCCGTTCGGGCAGAGTTCCGATATAATCTGCCATTGTACTTTTGTTTTAACTCTACGGCAACTTCAAGCGCAGTAAGGCCGATACAATCGGCTGTAGTATCTATAAAGCTGTCTATTCTATTGACTCCAAATTGAATTGACTCTTTTATTGCTCGTTCCATTCGTTCTTTCAGCGATTTATGTTTATACGCAGGACCTTCATGAAGAATGCCGGTTGTATGCTGTTTTACAGGAAGCGGGTATGTAACTATCTCCCATGGATCCATATCCGCATATTCTACAAATTCGGGCTTCATTACATAAGCCCTGTCCAGATGTGTATGCGCATTAATCATTCCGCCATACTTCTCTACCGCTTTATGGAATTCTCTTTCAAAGTTCATTTTATTTTCCTCCTATAATTTTCCTCCTATAATGTGTTGGTTTATTGCTTACTTTTTGGTGTATTGTTCACTTGTTTCGCTGTCCCTATTAATTCGTTTATATCCGCATAGGAATGCAGCTTGATACCGCTTTTAACAAGTTCGCTGTTTAGCTTTTCTCCCCGATTTACAAGAACAGCCATATCGCTGACCTTGAGTCCTGCAGTTTTAAGTACTCTAATTGATTCCATTTTGCTCTTTCCCGTTGAGATAACATCATCTATAAGTACTACCTTTTCTCCCGGAATATAGTTTCCTTCGATTTTTTTCCCTGTTCCATGATCTTTGACTGTGAGTCTCGGATAGATAAGCGGTTTTCCTAATTTAAGCGAAACAAGAGAGGCTACAGGTATTGCAGAAATAGGAACTGCGGCGATTCTTTGAAAATCAAGCTCCTTAAGCATCCCGATATATGCATCTGCTGTCCTTGAGAGCAGGGCGGGGTTTGATATAAGCAGCCTTAAATCCAGGTAATAACTGGAAGTTTTTCCGGATTTCAACTTGAAACTACCAAATTGAAGACAGCCTTCCTGTATAATATCATTTAAGAGCTCTTCTCTTGTGCTTTTCTTTATATCGATTCCCTGAAAGATTTTCTTTCTGCTCTGGAGCAAGCTGTTAATCCTGTCTCTAAATTCTTTAGCTTTCATGCCCGGCCGGCTGTCCGTGTAAATACTCCTGCTTACTGCAGGAAGAATTCCAAGACCGTCGTCTCTCATACCCAGTTGAATGGCTTTTTCAAGAGACCCTCCCTGTGCACCTATTCCGGGAGTCAACATCCATATACCGGGAAATTCCTTTCTAATCCGTGAGATAGAAGTGTAGTCGGTCGCACCGACAACAAGACCAATCTGCTCTCCCCATGTTAATACCTCCCTGGCTATTTCCAAATAGAGGGGGGAGTCATAAGAATTGTTTAAATTTGAAGTCTTCACTGGTATTTTCTGTATCCTATCGGACCCCGGGTTTGTAGTTCTGCAGAGTGCAAAGAGTGCTTTATCCCGATAGCCTAAATATGGAAGAACCGATTCTCTGCCGAGGTATGGATTTATAGTAATACAGTCGGCACAGTAAAAGTTAAATAGGGATTCGGCATAAGCCTCTGCAGTGTTGCCGATATCGTTTCGTTTGGCATCTATAATAGTGGGCATGTCCTTCGGTATTACTTTAAGAGTTTCCGTTAAAGCTTCCAGCCCTTTTGGTCCGTAAGCTTCATAGAATGCTATATTTAATTTATAGCAGGCAGCAAAGCTAAGTGTCTTTTCAATTACACTTTTGTTTTTAGAGGCTATAGAGTCAGATATAAAATTAATCCTATCATTATTTAGGCGTTCAAGGGGCGGGTCTAAACCTACGCAGAGTAGTGTTTCTTTTTCTCTGCAGTTTTTTTCAAGCTTTTTAAAAAAAGACATTATTTTTTCCTCCTTTTACTTTGATTAATAAACCTGATAAAGAATGCATATCGATATCCACGAATAAAATGGTAAGGTCCTGTTTAATGTCCGGACATAAAAAAAGGAGAGTCAAACGACTCTCCGTAAAAAATATTATCTCAGGCACAAAAAAAAAGAACTCCGATAATATCCTGACTTCTATTTTTATTTTGCTTTTCATAATTAAAAATAAATATCTACATATTGGTTAATATTTGTCAATACTAATTTTTAATTTTTTTCGTCTCCCACACTGTTTAAGTTTGTGTATCCTTAAATTTTATCCCGGCGCAGACCGTCGTTAGTTATTTTAGAGTAAAGGTATCAAAGTCTATCTTGCTAATAGCGCACGAATTCTATCGCCGGTATTTTCAGCATGATTTGCAATATCACCAAAAAGGAAAACGAGTTTGCTTAAATGAAATAGAGCAGCTGCAGATATTTCATTTTCCATAGAAAATATTTTTCTTGTTGTATTTCTCTCTATGATATCACTCTCATGCTCTATTCTGTGCAATTTATGTGTTATCTCCTTTAACTTCTTTCTTTCATTCTCAGCAAAGGATGATTTTACTAAAATATTTAAATAATCTACTGCCTGTTCACATGTTCTAATAGATTCTAATGTCTTTTGAAATAAACGCATAAAATCCTCTTTTAAATTCTCAGGCATAGGCTTTTCACGGATTAATATCCATTCTCCGATATCCTGTATTAAATCTTCAACTTTATCTACCTCCCCTATAAGTGATAAAAATGTATCTCTGTCAATTGGCAGCCTAAATTTTACAGGAAGATGGTTTCTTATATTGCTTTTTATGTAATCAGCTTTAAGTTCAAGTTCTTCGATCTTTTTTCTCTTATCGTCGAATTTTTCAAATTGCTCATTTATATAATCTTTAAATTCTTCTTCGAGAAGACCTGCACTCTCTCTAATAATGTTTGCATGATTTTCTAATGCTTGAAAGGGAGATCCTCTTAATGTTTTGATTATTGGTACTCTTATAAACTTCATTTTCGTTCCTCTCTATATAAATAAAAACTTTAAAAATAAAAAAATTACTGCCGAAAAAATCATGGCTATTGGTATTGTTAAAATCCAGGAATAAATGATATTTTTTATTACTTTATAATTTACCGTTGCAAGGCCTCTTGCAATCCCAACACCTAAAACAGAACCAACAAGAACGTGAGAAGTAGATAACGGTATCCCAAGTTTTGAAAATAGCAAAACAATGAATGCAGTGGACAATTCTGCTGAGAATCCTCTTGTCGGTGTGATTTCTGTAATTTTTTTTCCTATTGTACTTATTACCCTATATCCCCAGGTTGATATTCCCAAAACTATTCCGGCGCCGCCAAGAACAAGAACCCATAGGGGTATTGTTACCTTAGAAGATACGGAAACCCCGTTAAATATATCTACAATTGTAGCAAGAGGGCCAGCTGCATTTGCAACATCATTTGCGCCATGGGCAAATGCTACGGTACATGCAGTCATAACCTGAAGATGAATAAAAAGTTTTTCAAGCTTATTATATTTATCTTCATTATTTTCATATTCATAATTGTATCTTCGCAATAAAATATAGCCAATAATCATGGCCGCAAGACCTGCTAAGCCCGAAATTAAAAGTGAATATACAAGTCCAAAATCTAAAGCAAGATTAGTTAATCCTTTGTAAATTATAGACATTGACATAACAAAGAAGGTAAAAAAGATAAAAATGGGAAGTGTTTTTTTCGCAGCTTCTATAGGATTATTCTTTGAAAGAATAGTTTTTTTAATAATTAAAAATATTATATATGCAACTAAAGCCCCGGAAAGCGGTGATATAATCCAGCTTGTAACAATATCGATTACTTTACCCCAACAGATAAGGTGAATATTTAATACTGCTGAAAAACCCATTATAGCACCAACTATTGATTGCGTGGTAGAAACAGGCAATCCAAGGTAAGTTGCAATTGTAACCCAGAGGGAAGCAGCAATTAATGATGAGAGCATTCCGATTGCAAAGATATTTAGTTCAAAGAGAGCAGGATTTACGATGCCATTTGATATAGTGTTTGTAACATGTTTTCCTACAAGAAATGCACCGAGAAATTCAAAAACACCGGCAATAATTACTGCCTTTTTTAATGTTAATGCTCCGCTGCCTACAGAGGTCCCCATGGAATTTGCAACATCATTAGCACCGATATTCCATGCCATATAAAGGGAAGTAATTATTGCAATTATTAACATACTAAGCACTTATATAAT
>QNBI01000223.1 GCA_003641675.1 Spirochaetota bacterium
ATGTTTATTATCGAATACCAGGTTCCGAAAGATGTCCATGGTGCCACTTCCAGAGGCTGCCCTATCCCTTTCAGCAGTTTTCTAATCCCGGCTGTTGATTCTTTTAGTCCGGTTAAACATTTAAGAAGCACAAGTATTTCAGTTACAGAGTTATCCATTTTAAGAAACCTTTGAGCGGTATCAATAGGCATATAGAAAAAGCTCTTATTAAAACTCTCTACATTAAATTTCACAATTCCTGATATTTTGAATGTCATTCCAGACATTCCCATATACATACTTTTAGAGAGCATGGTAATTTTATCGCCTGTAGTAATTCCCATCTCTTCGGCGAGCCCGGATGAGACCAGAATTTCACGTCTGCCCGGCTTCGGCAGGACACCCTTAATTAGATTATTTTTAAAATCTTCAAAATCTTTTTCCAGGTTAAAATTTACCGCAAGGCCGATGCCCTTGTAATCCTTGTCGTTTCTATAAATACTGGCAAAGAAACGTATTCTCGGAGACACGGCAAGCACATTATTATCCTCTTTTATCTTATCTATAATGGCCTGGTAGTTTTTTATCCGCAGGTGCAGAGGATTTAAATTCTCATACTTTGCATATTCACTGTTTCTTATCCTTATATGGCCTGTTATATAGTGAAAGATATTATCCCTCATATCGCCCATCATCCCGTAGACAAGAGAAAACATAAATACAATAGAGAGAGTCGCTACAACTATTGCAGTTCCCGAAAGTATACTTCTTCTTCGATTTCTGCTTATATTTCTTAAAGCAATTCTGTATAATTTCAATTTTCCACCTCCTGTCGGCACCTTCTATTCCTGCTCGACATATTTAGTAGAGATTTGTTATCAATATTGCTGCCTGACATTAATACTTCCTATTGGTACCTAAGACATTCCGTGATTTCCATTTTCAAAGCACGATGTGCAGGTATAAAAGCTACAAGCATGGAAACAATAACACCGAAAAAGAACGCCACTATCATAGCCTTAATATCCCATGCAGCTCTAAAAATACCGGTTACCCTGTATCCAATGTCCATCCTTCCAAGAATACCGGAATAATCGAGACCGTACCTAACCATAAAAAATGTGAAAAAAGCTCCCAGAGCAACACCTATCAGCGAACCGAGGAATCCTATCCCTCCGGCTTCCAGCAGAAAGGCAAGCCTAATCGATGAGTCTTTCATCCCCATGGCACGCATCATTCCAATTTCTCTTATCCTTTCATACACAGCCATGAGCATGGTATTCGAAATGCCGACAGCCGCTATAATGAATATAAGAAAAAGTAAGACACTTGTTCCGCCCCTCTTCCCTTCGGATACTGCAACAAAATCCTTTGCAAGATCCCTCCAATTCTTAACTACAAGAAGGGGGAATGATTTTTCAATCTCTTTAGTTAATGGAATGAGCCTGGCTTCCTGCGATGTCCATTCGGGTAAACCTAAAGCCACTTCCGTTACTCTCCCATCCATCTCCATTTCCCTGTCTGCAACAGACAGCGGAATAAATGCCGTACCCTTATTAACCTTAGGATTTGGGCAGTTAAGTATTCCCTTTACCTCGAGATCAACAGCCTGATACGCGCCGAGCCTGGTCCTTGTTCTTACCGTAACAACATCGCCCACTTTAATGCTTAAATCTTCTGCAAGCCATTCTCCGACAAGCACTCCGTACTCATTCGGCTCTAAATATTTTCCCTTAACTATTGTTTCTTTAAGCTTAAAAACTTCCTCATCTCTCTTTGTATCTATTCCATAGACTATTACAGGCAGTGACCCGTTCTCATCGAACATCTCCGAAATAAAGGCTGTCCGTTTCGTCCATGAAAATCCCTTATCCTCTATTGTCTTAATGAGCTTCGGACTAACTTTAAAACTGTCTTTTAGCGGGAAGTAAGCAATATCTTTCCAATAACCGGCTTCCATTATCTCGGCAACACCTGTTTCGTACCATAAAAGATTCCTCTCTGACTCCTTTTCCATGCCAAGCAAAAATCCGTCTATCCAGATATACATTGATATACCGAATGCAATTGCAATCATTGTAATTACAGTTCTGCGTTTATACCTTGAAAGATTTTTCCATGCAAGGGAAACCAAAAATTTCATTTTAGTCTCCTCATTGTTTTTTCATCCACAATTCTGCCGTCGTGAATTAAAATAAGTCTGCGGGCAAAATCCATGACCATCGGATCGTGTGTGGAAAACACAAAGGTGGCTTTGTGTTTGGTGTTAAGATTTTCCATAAGTTTAAGAATATCGCTTCCCGTTTTAGAATCCAGATTTGCCGTAGGTTCATCGGCAAGAACTAAGGACGGCCCTTTAATTAAAGCCCTTGCTATTGCCACACGCTGCTGCTGTCCGCCGGATAATTCTGAGGGGAACCTATTTTCAAGCCCCCCCAGCCCGACCTCATCAAGTAAAGCCATAGTCCTTTCCTTAAGCTCTTTATCATTTACTCCAAGCAGAGAAAGAGGAAAAGATACATTCTCAAAGGCTGAGAGAACAGGAATAAGGTTAAATGACTGGAACACAAATCCAATTTTTTTTCTTCGGAGTAATGCAAGTTCCTTCTTGCTCTTTTCAGAAACCGGTTCATTATCTATAAATATCTCTCCGGCACTGCTCTTATCTAAACACCCTATAAGATTTAAAAGTGTAGTCTTTCCCGAACCGGACGGGCCTGCTATGGAGAGAAACTCTCCGGAACCTATTTCCATAGTAACACCGCGCAGAGCATTTACTACCATTTTTCCGACCATATAATCCTTTGTTATATTGGAAACTTTTACCATAAGTACTTCTCCTTATCTGGATAATCTCAAGATAATATCAAGCAGGGGATGCCTTCCCGGAATCGGCCCCGGACTCCTTCCCGCCGGCAGTCCCTAAACCGCCTGTCCGTCTAAGTGCTTCTGAGCCTAAAACGGTACCCAGCGACATGGATTCCACTGCCGATGAAGGCAACAGTATTATAGAGCCCTGTTTTTTAAGTCCTTCAAAAATCATGTTCATTGCGCGAAGATGCAGAGCAGTAGGGTTATCCTTGTACTTCTCCGATGCTTTTTCGAACTTTTCCGCTATTTCCACCTCTGCAGTTCCGAGAATTACTCTGGATCTCCTCTCCCTCTCCGCCTGTGCCTGCTTGGACATGGCATCTTCTAACTCTTTCGGGATAATTATATCGCTAATTTCAATAGAGAGGATCGTTATGCCCCAGGGATTAGTTTTTTTATCAAGGGCGGCTTGAATCTCACTTCCAAGCCGTTCCCTGTCGGAAAGCAGTTCTGTTAAATCGTGCCTCCCGATTGCATCGCGAAGAGCGGCCTGCGATGAAAGAATAACCGCTTCTGTGTAATTCTCTACCTCTACAACTGCCCTTTTAGCGTCCCATACCATCCAGAAAGCTATTGCATCCACATTTGTCGGTACCGTATCCTTTGTAAGGGTCGTCTCCGCTCTAAAATCGGTTGCCTTAATCCTTGTATCTACAAACTGTATTACGGAATCCAGTAAAGGAAGTATCATAAATATTCCGGGGCCTTTAAGCCATTTAAACTTTCCCAGCCGGAGTACAACCCCTTTCTCCCACTCCTTCGCAATCTGGAATACAGGTGAAATTATAAAACCGGCAGAGAGTATAATAAATACACGATAATAGCCTAGAGGTAGCCCTACAAACAAAGCCACCCAGCCGAGAATAACCAGTTCAACAATAACACGCCAGGCAGGCACCACCGCCATAATACCGCCGGCAATAAGAGTCCCAAGTATAATATACACTATGTGTATAGATTCTATTCCGCCAAAACTTAAACTCTGCAGGATAATCCCCAGCGTTAAAAATATTCCAAGAACTAGAAAACCTAATGCGCTGAATTCAAAATCATGGGTTGCAGTTTTTATTATTTTATTTTTAATAAGAGAGAGCTCACTCTTAATTAATTGTGATTTCATGTGTTAGACTCCTCCTTTAGATATTTGATAATTTCATCAAGTGAAAAACCGTAGGATGCCGATTTTGTAATAAATGACTTTATTAGTCCGCTTAAAACTCTTTCCCTTTCCACTTCGGATAATGTCACCTGCTTATCCCTGATAAAAGTTCCTGTTCCCTGTTGGCTTGTAACAATTCCGCGTATTTCCAGCTCGTTATATGCCTTTGCAACTGTATTAGGATTTACCCGTAAGGAAACTGCAAGACCCCGAACAGTGGGAAGCTGATCTCCTTTTGAAAGCCTTTTATCTGCCACTGCAAGTTCTATCTGTAGTATTATCTGTTTATAGAACGGCACCCCGCTGCTCGGGTCGAGTGAAAAGTTAAGAACTCTTTCCGAATTCACTTTTTTTCTGTTCCTCCGGTTTCTTCTGTCTTAAAATGCAGAAATATATAAAATTGCCAGTACCATAAAATATTGTATTAATGTATTAATACAATATTATTGTAGTACAATAGTACAATTTGTCAAGGTTTTTTTGCTATTTTATTATTTCTTTACACTG
>QNBI01000224.1 GCA_003641675.1 Spirochaetota bacterium
CCCTGTCCCACAGAACCAGACAGTCTCTGGAAACAATCGATACCTTCCGAGAACTCATCGCTTCACCCAGGTAGGTAACATTCCAGCTAAAATCCAGAGGATCCGCTTTAGGGTTAAGTTTACCGTCCGTTACACCTGGCAGTCCTCCTTTACCTATAGAGCTGTCACCTACGGGCTGACCGTTTTTGGTATAGAAAACTGCTATTTTCCCCTGAAAGTCTTCCTTTAAAGACAGAGTCCCCTCTTTACCGTTAAAACTAAAATCCGAGGGAAGCGCTTCACGGTATTTTAGGCCGTCCGAGCCCGTATAGGTTCCGGAAGAATCGGATAAATACAGGATAAAATCGTTAACATCCGTATCCGGAATAAAGAAGTATTTCCCTCGTATATAATCCCTAATTTGTACGGTTTCCTCTGTTACTTCGTTTGAACCCAGAAAGTATTTTACCCCTCCGCCATTGGAGTCGTACCTGATCATAACATGATGCACAGCAGAACTTCCCGGAGATACACCTGCCGCATTTTCTGTATTCTGTGCTGCTGTCTTGCCTGCTGCCTCTCCTGCTGGATCGTGTGCAGAATAACCAGAATAGAATTCCGCTTCCGCCCCCAGAGATGAATTCCCCGCATCCGGTACCTCTATAAAGGGGTAAGGTTCACTTTTAATATCTCTGTTGCCCAGGTAGAAATATTTTAAAAAATCCGCATTGTCGTTTTTATATCCTATTAAAAAAGAATTCTTATCAAAATCACTTAGAACACTTAATTCAAGAAAGTACTTTTTCATGAGATAAACGGAAAAGGTTATGTCTGGTATATTCTCATACAGAAATCCGGTATCGCTTCCCGGGAAATAATCAAGCGGCCTTAAAGGATAACCGGACTGCAGCAGTATACCGGTACCCAGAGAGAGACTGGTTTCCCATGAACCCTGCATATAGAAATCTACATCCGCCCCGGTAATATCGGTTTTATAAAGAACCCTGGGCGCCTCCTCTTTAGGCTGTATAATCGCCGCTCTTTCCGAAACTCTCTTAGGGGCTCTGGAATTTACTGGATTCTCAGTGAGTTCCTCTGCGGAAACACCTATAACAAAAGGCAGCAGTATCGTTATAAAAAAAACTATTCTTTTCACAGCTATATATAAAAAACATATTCCATTAACGTTAAATCATCAATTATATGGACCTGTAAACCGAAAATAAATTAATGGCACTGGAAAATGAAAAGGCCAATGTTTTTATACAGCGTCTCATGGCCAATTCGGCCCTGAAGAATCTATCTCTTCTGCAGAGAGAAGAGCAGATACTTCATTTTTTAAAGGCCAATGCTAAACAGCTCTATCCTACTCTTGCTTCTTCCAGCTTTTTCCCTGGCAAGGGATGGAATTATATCTATTCCAGTCTATATAATGCCTTAATTAAAGAGATAAATATATATCTTTTCCCGGAACTAAAAACAGTTATAGAAAGCAGGATTGATTTCGCCTTTATACACTTTATCGAAGAGAGAAAACATGAAGTCCGGCAGGTTAAAAATGAAATAGCAGAGTTTCTTAAGAGACTCCTGCAAAAAACCGAGGCAAGACAGAGCTTCATAGGCGCATATACAGCTGTGCTTAAAAATCTGACCGAACCGTATATAGATGAAGTTTTTGAGAGGAAAAAATACATCCATTTTGAGCTTACAAAGGTCCAGAAGTTAACCATGGGCAGGGAGGAAGTAAAAAATTTTATCCTCACATCACTTCTGCTTAAGCCTTCGGTCCATCTTCTAACTGCAGGATCAGGTAAGGACGAAACACTTGCTTCCGGAGTTGTTAACGGACAGTTTGTAGATAAAGCATATATGGTGCTTTCCAATCAGTTAAAGTCCATACCTAAAAAACTGTTAAAAGCTTCTCTTGACAGCAATCTGTCATTCATTGAGAATAAACAGATAGAAACAACTTCAAGAATTACATCGATCTTTGCCGCAAGAGGCAGAAGCTACAAACCCTCTGTTAAAGTTGACAGAGGAGCAGATTCTCCGGATAAAAGCTGGTTTAACATTGCCAGAAGAAACTATAAGTATTACGGCTTTGATAGTACAATGCTTGATGAATTTTATAAGATTGCAGCAGAAAACGGGTGGTAGGGGGTATAATGAACAAAAAAATAACCAATTTTTTTGAAATGCTGGTGGTAACAGCAATCCTGCTTGTGCTTATCCAGATGTTCTTGGAAGATTTTGCAGTAGTTTCCGGCTGGTCTATGGATATACAGAAAAAGCTTTCAATTTCCGGTTTCTGTTTTGATCTATTCTTTACAATCGAATTTTTAACCAGACTGTTCTATGCGTTTGCAAATAAAAAAACCTATTATTATCTGACAAGAGGAAGGGGATGGATAGATTTTTTTGCATCTGTCCCTCTTTTAATGTTTAACTCCGGCCCTACCATATTTGCTCTCTTTTTCAGCGGCACAGCTATTTTAGGCATAGGCGGCATATTCAATGTATTAAAGGTTATAAAAACCATTCGAATAGCAAGGGTATTAAGATTTTTAAGAATTATAAAAATTTTCGGTAAAATAAGATACGTCGATTCCGTAACAGCACAGCGGCATATTGCAACAGTTGCAACGATAAGTATTACTGTTATTGTTTTTTCACTGTTCGGTGCTTCCTTTATAACAGGAAGCACCGGCCTGCCCGGAATAGGAGAATCTATATTTAATCATCAAATTACCATAGCAGAGGCCCTTACAAAGGCGGAAACCAATGAAAAAGATTTTATTAATACAATATATCAGTTAAACCGGCTGGACGATACACTTCTTATCGTTAAAAAAAAGGGCACAGCTATATACAGCAGATATAAAAACGGATATTACAGGGAACATTTCGGCCCCGGTGATTATACATACTATAAAAACCAGGATCTGGAGATGTTCTTCGATTCAAGGCCTGTTTCCATACAGAATTCTGTCCGGAACCTTATATTTTTCTTTATTATTCTTTTTACAGTAGCAGCTTTTCTCATTTTTTACAGCCCTCAGTTTGCAATAACCATAACGGATCCTCTGCACGTAATGGAGCGGGGTTTTCGAGAGAAGGATTACAACCTCGAAGTAAAGATACCGGAAAAATATGCTGATGATGACGTTTTCAGGGTTGCAAAGCTGTACAATGAGCATTATCTCCCGCTTAAGGACAGAGCAGAAAACAATGAAGAAAAAGGGCTGCTGAACATCGGCATGCAGGATATTAAAGATATCCTTCCGGACTGACAGACAAAAAAAATATGATAATCTCAATTATTAAGCTAATGATAAATATACCCGAAGCGAGGTCCCTTAAAGACAAAAGAAAAGTCGTAAAATCCATTAAGGACAGGCTTATTCAGAAATTCAAGCTTTCCGCTGCAGAGGTGGAGGACATGAATTCTATCCGTAACGCTGTAATTGCAGCGGCCATCGTATCCAATTCAAAGGTCCATGGAGAAACAGTGCTGCACAAAGCACTAACATTTGTCGAAGACGCCTTTCCAGGGTATTTATACGAGACAAAGATATTTTCGGAATACTTTTAAACCGGTAATTTATCCAGATTTACAAAACTTTACGGGTCTTTACAAGCCGAATCTTCAATTCATTTTAGCATATATACAGCCGTCTCTGCCGAAATAATACAGGTTTATTCTTCAGGGACAAGGTAAATGTCTTCCACATTATAGATGCGCGAACCGCTTTCATACTGCAAGAAGTCATTGGAGGATACCAAAGTTACCTTAATATAGTGTCTTAAGGGCTTAAAAGCGGGGTCATCTACTGCAAGTTCAAGTTCAAACTCTCTTCTTAAATCTTTGGCATCTGCAGTTTTGGGATAGGGCCAGAACGAATAAACGCCGGTTGCATTGGAAACAATTCTATACGGGTTCTGCCAATTAGGATTAACCATCCTGACCATTTCCCCGTCAGCAAGGAGAGAGACAGAAATGTCAAAAACAGGTTCAAAATTAGAGCTGTTAAAGATTCTTCCGACAATCTGAGGGAAATTATAGAACGGCCCTTCCGGCGCTTCTTCTTCTTTTTCATCCGCATGCGGGAAATGAGGACGTTTTGCATTGGAAACGTGATCTATACCTTCCTTAATTAATGATACAATATCAGCTTCCCGTTGAAGTTTATCCTGATAATCCGACTCCAGATGAGCAAGACCCCGGCCGGAGACAGTATAAAGAGGGGGCATTCTGTTGAGAACGTAACAAGCAACGTCAAGCCTGCATTGATGGCAGGTGCAGAAGTGCATACTCTGCTTTGCCTCTTCTTCATCAAAAATTTCATTAACTTTTTTAAGCACTTCGTCTTCCAGCCGGTTATGTATATTCATTATTTACATCTCCCGTTTGTTATTGTCCTTATTTATAGCAAGAAGCTCGGTAAGCATTGATATACACTCGTCAAAATCGCGTAATGTATCACGCAGAGAATAGTAGTTAAGACCTGCAAAGTATATCTTTGAAAATAC
>QNBI01000225.1 GCA_003641675.1 Spirochaetota bacterium
GGCGAAGCCCAATCTATATCGTCGGTCCAGTTGGCAGAATAGGTTGTACTTAAATTCCACCATTCTGCATCCTGCTCTGTTGCTGCGCCATCATATACTGCTGTAATTTTTTCTGAAAAAGCAGGAACAACTAAAATCAATAATAATCCGGTAAGAAAAATAAAAAAGGCTACCCTTCTGACACTTTTTAATGAGAACATAACCATCCCTTACATTTTGTTTATGCATTTATTATAGCACAGTTAGGCTTTAAAACAACAAATTTCCGAAAATATAGATAAATTTAGGCAAATGCTGAATTTATTCTAAAAAGAGTTTAAATTACAAAATATTTTTCTGTGTATGCATTCAGAAGAGGGTTATAACTTGACTATATAAGTAATAGCTTCTATCATTAATAACATTAAAAAACACTATATAGGAGGAATAAATGAAAAAAATCACCACCCTGGTACTGTTTGTTTTTTTATTGACAGCAGCATTTCTGTCTGCAGAAGGCAGTAAGGAAGAGGGAACAAAAACGAAGGAGCCTCAGGTTCTCACCATTTCTACGTGGGGCTATAATATGGACCTTCTCGATAAAAATATAACAGTTCCTTTTGAAAAAAAGTACAATGTAAAACTTGTTTATGAAAAAGGTAACAATTCATCAAGGCTTACAAAACTTGCCGCCCGTAAAGATAAACCGATTGTAGATGTGGTACACTTTGCAGGTAACTATACATTTAAGGCAATAGAACAGGGACTCTTACAGCCTTACGATCCTTCGAAACTTCCAAATTTAAAGGATTTGTATAAATGGGCACAGGATCCCCTCGGAAACAGATACGGCGTAGGCTATTCGGTTTCCCACTACGGATTATTTTATCGTACTGATAAGATATCCAAACCAATTACATCATGGAGAGATCTGTGGAGGCCAGAAGTTAAAGGTTACGTAACACTTCCGGACATTGCCACTACAAACGGCCCTGCTACTATTATACTCATAGCAAAAGCCTGGGGCGGAAATGAAAATAATGTTGATATAGCATGGAAAAAACTCGAAAGCCTCAAAGGGTCCATTGTAAACACATACAGAAGATCATCCGAACTAACTACCATGGTTAAACAGGGTGAAGTATGGGTAGGACCATATGCAAGTTTTGCATGGGGTAATCTCTTGAAAACAGGTTTTCCGTTAAAATCTGTAGTGCCGGAAGAAGGGTTGGTAGGATTTATGAGCGTTGTAAGCATCGTTAAAGGGACAAAGAAAGAAGACCTTGCATACAAATACATAGACTTCCTTATTTCGAAACAGGTGGAGGAAGCAGAAGCTATGGATCTTGTAGATTCTCCAACCAATACAAAGGTTAAAGTACCGGCTGATATCGCAGGTAAGCTAACCTATGGAGATAAAATTATTAATTCATTGATCTTTCTTGATCAGAAAAAACTTGCCGGACTGCAGAAAGATTGGATTAACCGCTGGAATTCTTTAATGACAAAGTGAGCATTTAAAAAGAGGGGGATATTTACAGATATCTCCCTCACAAATACATTTATATGCGCCAAATTCATCAAAACCGTACTATTTTATTTCTGGTATTCATTCCTTTAATATTTATTGTGATATTCTTTCTCGTACCTCTCTTTTTTGTACTTATAGAAAGTTTCTACAGTAAGGCTGGCCGTTTTACCTTGATACGCTATATTAATTTTTTTATGGACAGCAGGAATTTATTTATATACTTGAGAACCCTTAAATTAGGCCTTATTGTTACAATTTTTGCGGTGATTTTGGGTTATCCGACCGCCTATGTTATTTCCAATGCAAAAGCCGGCAGGCGTTCATTATTAATGTCTGTGGTAATACTGCCTTTAATGACAAGCCCTGTTGCTCGTACATATGCCTGGCTTATTATATTAGGACGTTTCGGACTAATTAACCAATCACTAAAAGCTATGAATTTAATTAAAACACCATTAAGGCTAATCTATACAGAAAATGCTATTATTGTCGGACTTCTGCAGTTGTTCCTGCCGCTTATGATACTTTCACTTGTGAGCGCCATGGAAAACATCCCCGACGATCTGGAGGAAGCCGCAAGAAGCCTTGGCGCAGGATGGCTAAAAGGTGTCCTGCTCATAATATTCCCTCTGTCCATGGATGGTTTGATATTAGGAGCAACACTTGTTTTTACCGGCAGTATTACAGCATATGTTACACCGGCAATTCTAGGCGGAACAAGAGTTTTAACCTTATCCACACTTCTACGACAGAAATCTCTTGTTTTAATGGACTGGGAAGGGGCAACAATTGTAGCAGTTGTTATGGTACTAACAACTCTAATACTCTATATCCTACTTAGAAAATTAAGGCCGAAATTAATATGAAAAAATCAACAGCACTACTTATATTTATTATACTTGTATATACATTTTTAATAGGACCTTTTTTAATTATATTTTTAGCCTCTTTCGGTTCCGAAGAGCTTATGACTTTTCCGCCCAAGGGTTTTTCTCTTAAGTGGTTTCACAAGGTTTTTACTATAGTAATGTTTAGAGATGCTTTCTGGAGCAGTTTAAAGATTGCTTTAGGCTCAACGGCTTCTGCATTAATTCTGGGCGCTCCTATTGCTTACGCTCTTGTGAGGTTTAAATTTCCCGGACAGAATTTTATTGAAGTGATTTTTTCGTCACCTGCAATTATTCCGGGTCTTGTTATAGGTTTTGCTCTTTTAAGATTTTTTGTCCTTCTTACAAACCTTCCCATACTACTGGGTTTGTATATCGGACATACAGCAATACTTCTGCCCTATACCGTCAGGGTAATATCTTCCAGTTTAAGAAATTTTGATATTTCAATAGAAGAGGCAGCAGTAAGTCTCGGAGCATCCAGATTAAAGAGCTTTTTTATTGTGATTTTACCGAGCATTAAAACAGGTGTTGTAGCATCTTTTATTCTTGCTTTTATAACATCATTTAATAATGTGCCTGTCTCTCTTTTTCTCACAGGCCCCGGAGTAGCTACCCTTCCTATTCAGATGCTCGTATATATGGAGTATTATTTTGATCCGACAATAGCGGCTCTATCAAGTATTCTTATTGTTTTTACAGTATTTATTGTTCAGAGTGCAGAAAAGCTCATCGGGATATCAAAATATGTGTAAAATGGAGAAAATATTATGCCGTATCTCGAACTAAAAAATATAGAAGCGGGATATCAAAAAAACAAACCCATATTAAAGAACTTTAACCTTTCCCTTGAAAAAGGAGAACTTGTGTCCATACTCGGGCCGAGCGGATGCGGAAAAACAACAACTTTAAGAACTATAGCCGGGTTCATGGCACCCTCTAGAGGTTCGATAATTATTAATGGGATAGATTATACCAATAAACCACCTAATAAACGAAACATTGGCCTTGTTTTTCAAAGCTATGCTCTTTTTCCTCATTTTACCGTTTTCAACAATGTTGCATTCGGCTTAAAAATGAGAAAAACTCCAAATGATGTAATTAAGAAAAAAGTCGATCACTTAATTGATATGGTTGGCCTTAACGGACTGGAAGACCGTCTTCCCGGACAGCTTTCCGGAGGCCAGCGGCAGAGAGTAGCACTTGCAAGAGCGATGGTTATAGAACCGAGCCTGCTTCTTCTGGATGAACCTCTTTCCAACCTCGATGCAAGGTTAAGAATAAATATGAGATCCGAGATAAGAAAGCTTCAAAAAAAAGTAGGCATTAGTATGCTCTATGTTACACATGATCAGGCAGAGGCCTTGAGTCTCTCGGACCGAATAATCGTGCTGCACAGCGGGAAGATAGAGCAGGAAGGAACTCCGGAAAATATTTATGCACGGCCTTCATCTCCATTTGTTGCAAAATTCATGGGTTTCGAAAACAATTTTGATTCAGAAGCAGCAGAAATTGATGAAAAAAATATTGTGATAAAAGCCGGCAGTGAATTTGTTAAAACAGAGTTATACCCAAATATTAAGAAGGGGGATAAAATATCTGCATTCTTTCGGCCGGATGGAGTAGCACTTGCATTAAAAAAAACAGAGAATTCAATAAAGGGAAAAGTAAAAACCGTGACATTCCAGGGCGGAAATACTCAATACTTTGTCCAAACTGAACTTGGCGAATTTTCAGTAGTAATTTACGAAAAACATCCGTCGTTCTCAGAACAGCCTGTCTATCTGGAATTTCCAGAGGGAAGTATTATTCTTAAAAGAAGGGAGGCAGAATGAAATCAACAGGACTTCAAAAACACATACGCTGCAAATCAGGAGATATAGCTCCATTTGTGCTTGTACCGGGAGACCCGGGAAGAGCAGAACGAATAGCAGAACAGATGGATCATTCAGAACTAATAGCAAAAAACCGTGAGTATATAGTATATACGGGGGAAACAGGAGGCGTAAATCTTAGCGTGTGTTCCACAGGAATAGGAGGGCCGGCAGCCTCTATTGCATTCGAAGAACTTGTAAATATAGGTGCTAAAGTGTTAA
>QNBI01000226.1 GCA_003641675.1 Spirochaetota bacterium
AAGATTCCCCAATGCTGTTGCCAGTGCTAAAGTGGAGTCTGCCGGTGATGGAACTCTAAGCTATGTGCTTCCCTTTCTTGCAGAGGGAACATACGACTTAGCTGTTGCGCAGTACGACAGCTCCGGTGTGTACCAGAAGACTCTCGGTTTTGTCTCTAATGTATCGGTTGAAAGCAGTGAAAAAACTATCTGTCAGATAGATGTCAATAAACTGGATAGTACAGTGCAGTAGCCGACACCAGGTTAAGGCAGAGGTTTTGCAGGGAAAGCCCTTATGGTTGGTACCCCGCAGTCCCTTAGGGCTGCGGGGTTTTCCATGGAGTGCAGAGCTAAGGCGCTGCAGATTGCACTAGCATTCCTAATTGTGTATAGTAGAGTCTGTTATGGAAACTCATTATAAGGTGCTTATTAAATCGGTAAAAAGCGATATCTGGAAGGAGGCTGTTTCTCCTCTTTTAAGTTTTAAAAATGTAGAAGTTGTATTCGCTGTCCATAAGGAAGATGTGGAGAGGGAAATTGCAGATACGGACATCTTTTTAGGCGGTCATATATCCAGGGAGCAGATTGAATCTGCAAAAAAATTAAGGCTTATCCAGTTTTACTATGCAGGAGTGGATTCGCTGGATTTTGACTATTTAAAGAAACGCGGCGGCATAACGGTATGCAACACCCATGCAAACAAATATGCCGTTTCGGAGGTTGCATGGGCGCTTTTACTTGCTGCGGCAAAAAAGGTGCTTATCAGAGACAGGGCTCTGCGGGAAGGCGTATGGATAAGGGGATATGAGCAGAAATATATGAATGTAGAGCTTCACGGGAAGACCATTGGTGTTTTAGGTTTGGGCAGCATAGGAGGAGAAATCGCCAGAGTAGGGAAAGCATTTGGCATGCGAGTAATCGGTACAAAGCGTAACCTTAAGCGGGGCGAAGAATGTCTGCCTCAGGTTGATGTTCTCTATTCGCCGGATAAAACGGCCTCTGTCTGTAAAGAGGCAGACTATACCGTTGTTGCGGTTCCCTTAACGAAGGAAACGAGAGGGCTTGTAAACGGAGACATCCTTGGAAATATGAAAGGAAAGGTTTTAGTTAATGTATCGCGGGGTGCAGTTGTGGATGAAGAAGCTCTCTATGAATACCTTAAAAACGACATACTCGGAGCTGCAGGGATAGATGCATGGTACAGTTACCCAGGAAGATATGGGGATCTTTCAGAACATGTACTGCCTTCACGGTTTCCTTTTCACAGGCTGGAAAATGTGGTGCTTTCACCTCATATTGCCGGCTTCTCAGTTGAGTCGCACAGGATAAACACAAAGGAAGCTGTTGAAAATGCCGTCCGTTTTATAAGGGGAGAAAAGCTCCTCTACAGAGTGGACCTTGCTTTAGGGTATTAATCTGCAAAAATTAAAGTTACAGGAATTGCAAATTTTCTATAAATAAATTTGATAAACATGCGCTGTCTATATATACTTTAATATAGATGTGTTGGTAAAAAAGCTTATTAACTGTATTTAACCTTTTGGAAGGTGTCTAAAGATGAAAAAGCTTCTCATAATCGATGATGAACCTATGATAGTTGATGTAGCCAAGGTGATTTTTAAAGATTTAGGCCACGATGTTGACGGTTCCACCGATCCTGTAGCCGGAGAAGAACTGGCTAAAAGCAAGGATTACGATTTAATACTTATAGATTTAAGGATGCCTATCCGTAATGGTGCACAGGTGGCAGAGGGTATATTAAAGGCAAAACCGGAAGCGAAGGTTCTTATAATAACAGCCTATCCTACCGACCCTCTGGCAAAACAGGCAATGGATGCCGGTGCAAAGGCCCTTCTTAAAAAACCTTTTGAAATTGGAAAGATTATAGAATTTTTAAAGGATTAAACAATTTTGCCGGAAAATAAAGATTACTTTGTAGAGGATCTTATTAAAAGCTCAGAAAGTATTTTAAAGGACCTTGAAGAGATAGATGAAAAAGACGGCCTTATACCTGATCCCGTAGAAGAGAAAATAAAACTGGATAAACAGAAAGAAGAAATTAACTCGATAGATATTATTTCCGGTTTAAGGACAGACGGATATGTGGATGTATGTGTTTCTACGGATGAGATGACTGCAACCTGCAATTTCTATCCCCCCTCCGAGGGTGAAGGTTTTTCGGGTTCGGAAGAGGGCAGGCCTATAGAGCTTGAATCTGTGGAGAAGATTCTAGAGACAAAGGGTATTGTAACGGGAATTAACTGGGATGCAGTTAATAGTGCAATATTTAAGTGCAATACGGAGAGGGTTCCCATAAACGATGTTGTAGTTGCAAAAGGCAGGCAGCCAAAAGACGAAATACCGGCGCACTTGGAGATAGACAGGGGACTTTTAGAAAATTCTAAAAAACTGGACATGGATCGGCAGAGGATAGATTACAGGGAGATAAGCCCTTTTATCCTTGTCAAAAAGGGCGATATACTTGCCCACGTTGTGTCGAAGGTCCCCGGTGCCCTCGGTGAAACAGTTACGGAAAAATCTATCCCTTACAAAACCGCAAAGATAAAGGTTTTAAAGCCGGGTAAAAATGTCACTCTTAAAGACGGTTATGCAATAGCTGCCTGCGATGGGCGGTTTATCCTGGGCGAAGAAACCTTTGCCGTAAGCGAAGTGCTCGAAGTACGCGGTGATGTGGATTACCATACGGGGAATATTAATTTCCCCGGCGATGTTGTTATTTACGGCACAGTTAAATACGGATTTAAGGTAAAAGCGGGAGGGTCTGTATACTGTCAGCAGACACTGGATGCTTCGGAGGTGATATGCGGGGGGGATTTAACGGTTAATTATGGAGTAATCGGAAAGAATAAGGGGGTTGTTAAGGTTAAGGGAAATATTACTACAAAGTTCATAGAGAACTGTTATATGGAAGCAGGCGGGAATATTAATGTATCGACAAGTATACTAAACTCTGTTGTCCACTCTTTAAAAGAAGTCGTACTGGGAGAGAAAGGGATTATTGTGGGAGGAAAGATCTTTGCGGCAAACGGTGTGGAGGCGGCTCAAGTTGGTACAAGAGTGGGGCCAAAGACAGAGATTCACTGCGGCATAGATTTTAGTGTTCAGCAGAAGCTGGAATGGATAAGGGATAAAAATATAGAACTTGCCTTGAAGCTGAGACAGACAGATATAAAGATTAAATCCACGGAATCGGAAGAATTAAAAGCAAAGCTTTCTCAAGTTAGAGATAAGCTCATGGCAGGTATTCATAAGCTTAACCTTGCATCTGCTTCTCTTGTAAATTACCTCGATAAGAATGAGGACGCCATGGTAAAAGTTCGTAGAAACGTTTTCCCCGGTGTATATATTGAGATTTGCCATATTTCATATATTGTTGCGTGCGAGATGCATGCATGTATGTTTAAACTGGATAAGAAGAGCGGGAGAGTTGTTATTGAGAATATAAAAAGTTAGAGAAAAATCAGACCAACAGAAAGGGGATAGAATCTTGGGAAAAGAGAGAAATGAGTTTAATTTATTTTCTAATCAATTGCCGGTGCCTTACATGAGTCTCGATGAAAACGGGAATATTCTGGAGGTAAATCATGCATGGCTTAAAACTCTCGGCTGGAAGCGAAAGTATGTAATAGGGAAGAATTTTACGGATTTCCTTACCCCTGAATCCAGAGAAAAATTTAGGAATAGTTTCCTCAAATTTAAAGCCGCAGGAGAAATTAAAAATATTACTTTTGATGTACTAAAGAAGGATAGTTCTTTAATTACTGTTCTTTTTAACGGCCGAATAGAACGCATTGCTCAAGATGGTTCAATAAGGACACACTGTGTTATTACAGATGTTGTTAAAAGCCGTTTAAAAAATGCCAAAATTGAACGTTTAAATAGGGTACTTAAGTCAATGAGTGTTGTAAACCGGTATATGATAAGGGAGAGGGATGAGAAAAGCCTTATCCGGGCAATCTGCAATCATTTAACCTCGGCAAATTCTTACGACCGCGCATGGATTGTTCTGTTCGATAATGATGGGAAGGTAAGACTTTCCGCAGAGAGCGGCCTTAGAGGAGATTTTGATGTATTTTTAAAGGCCTTAGAAGAAAAAAAATCTATCCCCTGTATGGATAAGGTTCTTAAGAGTGAGGATGTTGTTATTAGTACGGAAATGTGGAAGAACTGCTCTGGTTGTCCTCTCGCGCCGAAGAATAAAACTAATATGGTGGGCCTTTCTATGAAGCTCTCCTCCCGCGGTAAAACCTACGGTATTCTGACAGCATACGTTCCTTCTGATTATTTAGGCTACGAGGAAGAGTTTCTTCTATTCGAAGGAGTTGCAAACGATACTGCGTTTATACTCCACGAAATAGAAACGGAAAAGGATGTACGTGCCGGGGAGGCATTTAACAAATCGATTGTAGAGAACAGCCCGGATTGTATAAATGTACTTAATACGAACGGCAGACTTGATTATATGAGTGAATACTGCCAGAAG
>QNBI01000227.1 GCA_003641675.1 Spirochaetota bacterium
AAAAAAAGCTGCTCGATCTTCTCCTTTTTAATCTTAGAGATTCTTTTGATGTTGCAGGTTACACGGATGCAGAGAGTTTCTTAAGAAAGTTCAAAACCGAAAAACCTTCCGTTATTATAACAGATGTAAGACTTCCGGGAATGAGCGGACTGGAGCTTTTACACTATGTAAAAAAAGACGCCGCTCATATTCCTGTAATAATTATGACTGCCTATGCAAGTATAGACCAGGCTGTCGCTGCTATTAAAGCGGGAGCATACGATTATCTTACAAAGCCTGTTAAGGTGAAACAGTTAACGGCCATTATAGAAAGGGCAGTGCAATTTAATTTCAGTATTAATTTAGAGGCTCCCCTCTTTTCGAAAACCGAAAAATTTATTACTAAAGACCCTGCAACAATAGAACAGCTAAATCTTGCAGCAAGAGTAGCGGGAACAACTGTCCCCATTCTTATTTTAGGGGAAACAGGAACAGGAAAAGAAATAATCTCCGACCTCATACACAGGGCAAGTAAAAGAAAGGGTAAATTTGTACGCATAAACTGTGCGGCAATACCGGGTGAACTCCTCGAAGCAGAGCTGTTCGGGCATAAAAAAGGCGCCTTTACAGGAGCGTACAACGATAGAATAGGCAAACTTGAACTCGCCGATAATGGGACCATATTCCTTGATGAAATCGGTGAAATGCCAACTGCGCTCCAGGCAAAACTGTTAAGGGTTATAGAAGAAAAGAGCTTTTACCCGGTCGGAAGTAATTCTCTGCTCCATACCGATCTGCGTATTATAGCTGCGACTAACAAAAACCTAAAAAAGGAAATCGAAGACGGTAAATTTCGTGCAGACCTCTATTACCGGATTGCTGTAGTCCCTATACGCATTCCTCCCTTACGTGAAAGAAAAGAGGATATAAAATTAATTGCAGAACATTTCTTGAAGGAAATTATAAAAAAGGGAGAAACCCCTGCTCTGACAATAGATGAACCCGTTTACACTGTTCTAAACCAATACTACTGGCCTGGGAATGTACGGGAGCTTAGAAACGTAATTACCCATATGGCACTCCTTGCAACAACCGAAAGAATAACATTGGAAGAGCTCCCCAAAGAAATAATAGATTCTGCAGACACAGCACTCCAAATTCCTGAATACTACGAAGAGCTTGTTGAAAGGAAGAAAATAGTTAGACAGGAGGCCGTTTCTCAACTCGAAATCCTATTCTTGAGAAAACTTCTTATACAGAACAACTGGAATATTTCCCATGCAGCCCGCAGTTCTAAAATGGACCGCAGGCTCCTCCAGAATATGATGAAAAAATACGGAATAGAGAGAAAGTCCTAAACAAGGACTTTCTCTTTTTCACGTTTCTCTGTCTTTTTTATACTGCCGTTGCCATTACCATTGTTGCCGGAGTTCTCGCTGTTTTTACGGAATCTGAAAAGCCGCTTGTATTCAAGCCCTTCTTTATACCACCTGTTATTAGGATCGTTTATCTCTTTTTCCCACTCAGAATCCACAAGCCTCTTAAACTCCTCTGCATAGTTATTAACCCATTTTATTACTTCAGGATCATGAACTATAGATTCGGAGTGTGTATGCCCCGGAGAAACATGATACTCATCCACCACGTCTCTAAGAACCTCGGGATTATCGATAATCATGCACGGCCTCTTCAAATTACCCTCATCATTATAGGGGAATCTTTGCCTGATAGCCTTAAAGAAAGGCGAGTTGGCAACCTCCATTAGAGTTTTACCCTTTATGTTGTCCGCGCTGAAATGCGCAAACACACAGGGCTCCACATTTCCGGAGTTAAGTATATGCAGGTACTGCCTTCCGCCGGCAAGACATCCGCCTGCAGCGGGACCGTCATTCCAGAAATCGGCCAGAAACATGGGATACTTCTCACGCAGTGCTGTAACTCTTTTGCCCGTATAGACTCTCTGTTCGGGGGTCGGCACAAGGTCGAGAATAGGATCTTTACCTACCGGCATAAACATGAAATACCATCCGAAAATAGCTCCCTTATCCATGAAGTACTCTATGAACTTATCGTCTGTTATAACATCTATGTTGTACTTTGTGTATGTAACACTAATTCCAAAAAGAACTCCTTCCCTCTTTAGATTCTCCATAGCCTTTAGTATTTTGCGGTAAACTCCCTTGCCTCTTCTGTTGTCCGTTTCCTCTTCATATCCCTCCACACTGATGGCTGCAGCAACATTGCCGAATTTGGCAAGTTTTTTAGCAGCATCCGCATCCAGGAATGTCCCGTTGGTGTATGTAAGGAAGAACATATCGCTGTATTTCTTAAACATTCTAAAAAGCATATCCTTGCGGATATACGGCTCACCGCCCGAAATTACTACAAAGTAAATACCTAAGTCTCTTGCTTCGCCGAGTATTCTGTCAACCTCACTCTCCGGAAGGTCTCCATCCTTCGTATACAACCCTGCATAACATCCTGTACAGTGAAGGTTGCACCTCATAGTCGGGCTCATAACAAAAAGGCTCGGTATCCAGTTATCATTTGTAGACAGATCAGCTCTTTTCTTTGAACCGTAGATAAACTGATTATAGATGAGGTTTCTTACAATCTTTTTCCTGTACGAAGGGCTCAGAGCTTTACCGATTCTTAAAAATAGCCTGGCGAATGCCCTGTCTTCTTCGATAGCACTGCCCAGGCTGTTAATAAAATTCTGCACGGAAGGCTCTACCGTAAACTTTCCCGAAAGGTCAACAAGTTTTTTTAAATCCCTGATATCCCCTGTTAAGCTGTTTGATATTTTGTTTACAATGAAACGTTTAGCTAAAGCATTTTTAATAGACATACCTTTTCTCCTCCTGATTTCTAACAAACAAGAACTGTGCCAGGAGAGAAATTTACTAATGGATTAAATATATTTATAATTAGTTGCTATAACGCTAAATAGAAACAGCCAAACCATACCCTGTATTAAATATAAAGACTGGAACTGTCTTAAAGGGATTAAGTGCGAAGTTTTTTTTCGCATTAAATGCAAAACTAATCGTAAACCGTCTATTTCTGCGGTATATTTTAGAGATTAAAAAAACCGCTTAAAAAATGGGCTACACCGTCCTCTTCGTTGGTTCTGAGTGTAACAGCCTTTGCATACTCTGCCACATCTTTCTCTGCATTGCGCATAGCGACAGGGAAACCTACACGTTTAAACATCGGTATATCATTGCGCCAATCGCCGAGAAAGAGCATCTCATCTGTAGAAATATTAAAGTGCTTTAAGAGTCTTACAGTTCCTCTAAACTTGGATATATTTATAGAGCGTATTGTAAGGTAGTATCTGTCATAATACGCAATAGGCGACAAATACGGTACAATAAAATCACTAAAATCCCGACATATATCCTTTCTAAGCATTTCCAGCAACTCCCTGTCGGAAGATAAAAAAGCTATCACAGTTAACCTATCCAAATCGCTCTTATCCGTTGTCCCTCCGTAATTGCATGCCCAATGCCTATACCTTATATACGGTACATCTCCCTGGATAAAAACCGTATCATCACTGATAAGAAAGGCATCTGTACTTTTACCTGTGGCCAATATATCTCTTCCAAGTTGTTTGTCTATAAAACAGGAGCTGTCCCACAGGTCTTTGCCGTTAACATGTATATACGCACCTTCCAAAGCAACCATAGGAACTTCGATATCTTTAAATATCCGCTTTGTTAAGGAAAGCGCCTTTCCAGTAACCGGAAAAAATTTAACGCCTTTATCTGTTAGCTTAGAAATTACACTTACAGTAAATGGCGTAATTATCTTTGTTTTCGGCAGTAGAGTACCGTCAAGATCGGCTCCTACTGCTTTAATCTCCTTGGCATTATACACTGTTTAACCTGAACTCTAATCGATATCTATGTGTGAACTTATAAATTCTTCTTTAGCTCTAATTTCTTCATCTGTTTCCGCCTCTCCTCTCTTAACACCTAGCATCATTATAAAAGAAAGAGAGAAAAAAACTATTGCGAAGGGGAAAAGAACCGCTGTGGAAATCTTTTCCATAAAAAAACCTGCAAACGGCGGAGCTATTATCTGCGCAAGGGATGAGAAGAAATAGTAGAGTCCGGTATAGGTTCCTATTTTTCTGGCACTGGCCAGTTCCCAAACAATAGTTATTGAGTTTACATTTATAAGTGCCCAGGCAATACCGGCAACAGCAAGAAGAACGTACAAAGCTAAAGTTGTGTGAATAAAATTAAGTGCAAAAAGATCAGCAACAAATAGAACAATCCCGACAAGTATTGTATTTTTCCTGCCGAAGGAGGTTCCGATAAATCCTGCAGGAAGGGCAAAAAGTACAAACATTGCAGGTACAACGGACAACATTCTCGATGCCGCACTTGCCTTTACCTTAAGTACAACGACGCCATAAGTTGTAAACCACGTTTCTATACTGTTAAACCCTATAAACCAGAAGAGGATAGCAAGAAGAACGAAAAGTGCGGATT
>QNBI01000228.1 GCA_003641675.1 Spirochaetota bacterium
ATTAACGCGGCTACAAACCTGTTAAAAAAAATATGAGCAGTGAAAACTTTTTTAATTTTACCACTTTTCATACTTATTAATTTATAGTATATTTTTGGCAATATGTCAAGAGAATTCATATATTTATAGCATAGTGTTATTATCATATTTGCATATATCGCATTAAATATAGGGTAATTATGTATGGTGTAAAGAATTATATGAGAACAATTTTAATAATTATTATCATTTGGAGTGTTTTTTCGTGCGGCAAAATAAATTTTAATAAAAAAAATATTCCGGATGAAGCTCTTTCTGAGTATCTGTCCGCCAAAAGAACTTATGAAAAGGGAGATTTTGCTGCTGCCTTGCAGAAATTTAAACTAATTTATGAAAAATATTCCGGCTTTTATCAGGCAGGATTCATGTACGGAAAGTCTCAATTTTTCCTGGGAGATGCAGGCAATGCAGGCTTAATTTTCAAGAAGCTCTATACTGATTTTCCGGCGTTTACAGATGCAGGATTCTGGCAGGCTCGTGCTCTCTATGAAGCCGGAAAACTAAAAAATTCGGAAGAATTGTTAAAGAGACTCTTAAGCTTTCAGCCGGATAATCCGGAAATGCTGTATATGCTTGCCCTTATCAGCCTGGAACAGGATAGAATTCCGGACGCAATATCCTTTTTAAGGAAGGCTTCCCTCTTCGGAGAGAGATTTGCACTTGTTTATTTCCAGCTTGGGAGGCTTTATGATCAGCTGGGATTAGAGGATGAGTCTCTGAAAGAACTTTCCAGGGCTAAAGTTCTGCTGCCGAAGGATGATGCTCTTTATACTTCGATAAAATTAATAGAAGAAAAAATTTCCAAAGGGAGCAGGTGAATTATGAGAAAAGCGCTAATTCTAAAGGAAGCTGTCCTTCTTATCCTGGTTTCTGCTATTTCCGCATGCACTTCGTTTGGCTTGCAGGCCAAAAGGGTAGAGGTGTCTCCTTTCGGTGATGTCAAGCCTCCCTATATTTTTCTGGTGAAGAGTGTGAGCATAATAAACAGAGACGGGTTTCCCACAGGAGAGAGTTTTATAGATGATTTTCTTGTCAGCACGGGGTATAAATACAGGTTTCGCTTTCTGTTTCCTGAAAAGGCGGGTGAGAAAAGTACGGCAGAGGATTCGGAGAGTAAAAGCACGGGCGAAGGCAGCGCGGAAACCGGTGGGGAAAGCGTAGTAGCTGGCAGGGTTAATGCGACAACAGAAGCCGCCGGTGCTAATGCTGCGCCTTATATCATGGACCTCTTTGTAAAAGAGAAAGGTTTCTCTAATGATTTAAAGGAGCTAACGGCAATAAGCGGAACCCTGCACATATACAGTTCCGGGAGTAACGATACGGATAAGAAACCCGGACAGGGCACCGGAAGCCTTCTCTGCCAGATCGTACTTACAGAGGAATCTACTGTATCTATTAATTCCTATTATAAGCTCTACAGTGTCATAGATGAGATTTTTAACAAACTGCACAGTGATCTGAGAGATAAGCAGAAAGAACGGGAGAGGGATAGGAAAAAGGCTGTGAAGTAGTCTAGAGAAAAGCAGAAGGTCGGGGAGCAGCTTTGAGAAAAGTAATAGGGTCACCTTGCAGGTTTTAAAGAAAGTAAAAGATCGGGGAGCAACTTGTAGAAAAGTAATAGAGTCACCTTGCAGGCTATGAAAAAAAACAGGAGGAGACGGCCGGGCAAAAAATGGCGAAATGAAAATTATTAAACCGGGAAAGAGCAGCATTCTTATAATACTCATATTATTAGCAAGCATCTTTCCCGTATTTACGGAAGATACGTCCGGAATAAAATCAGAAATAATATCCGAAATAACAATAGACGATGCACTTAAATTGGCAGCTCAAAACTCGTACCGGCTTAAGGCTGCCAGACTAAAACTGGAGACTGCAAAGGCCGGTTTTGCTATGGATATACGGCAGTTTCTTCCCTCTTTAAGTCTAACTTTCGGAAACAGTGATTCTGTGATATCGGGAGGTGCCGATACCTACTCGAATCAGCTTACAGTTAAACTAACTCAGCCAATAACAACGGGTGGCAGAAACTATATACACAGGACAATAACAGAAATTAACCTTCTCCTCGAAAAGAAACAGCTCGATGAGCAGAAGTTCAGCCTGCAGAATGAAGTATGGAAGGCATTTTATAAGCTTCTTTTAAACAGGGAAAAGGCAGAGCTCCAGAAGGACGCATTCGGGATTTCCAGAGGCCAGCTTAAGATTTCCGAACTCGAACAAAAACAGGGCAGCATAACCGAGCTTGAGCTTTTGGAAACGGAAATCGAAGTTAAGAATCTGGAGGTTCAGATTGCAGATACGGAACTTACCATAAAGAGGCTGGAGTACAGCCTCAATAAGCTGCTCGGGTTAAAGACCCTTAAACCGCTAATCCTTAAGGGAGAGGATTTAAAAGAATACAGAGGAATCAATATAAGCGGTTCTCCCGGAAAACTCTACACAGCCGCTTTGAACAGGAACCTTGATATCAAAAGCCTTAATTTTCAGCTTGCAAAGAACAAAATGGAAGCGGATCTTACAAAAAGACGTTTTCTGCCCGCTGTAAACGGAGAATTCTCCTTTAGTGTTTCCGGAAATAATTTTCCGCTTCAGACTGCTCATTACGGTGTCGGGTTAAGCGTTTCTTTTCCCTCGGCAGGGTCTCCTGTGGACCTCTCTTTTAACTACAGCGAAGACAGTTCCGGAGGGAGAACCCGGAGCAGCTCTACAGATATTTCGCCTTTTCAGGATATTAAGGTCTATTTAAACCAGCGTCAGGCGGAATTGGCGGTGATGGACGCCGATGAAAAGCTCAAGCAGTTTAAAAAGGATCTTAATTTCAATATAGAGCGGGCCGTTGAGTCCTATTTGAGTTTAAGAAAAAAGATTCTACTTAAGCGCGAAAGCATTGCTCTCGCCATTAAGCGTATTGCTGTACTTAAGAAAAAGCTCGATCTCGGCGAGCTTAAGCGTATCGATTTTTTAAAAGAACGGATAAGCCTTTCGGAGAAAGGGATAAACTATATAAATGATGTTTTTTCCCTTCTTATGGCCGAGCGTGATATTGAAAAACTTGCAGGTCTTAAGCCGGGTATGCTTAAAAGGTATGCTCTACGGGGATTAATAAATTGAAATATAGACTGATACTCACTGCTCCGAATTTTTTATTTTATTTATTTATACTCCTGCTTCTTTTAGCCGGCTGCACCGGCAAAGAATCAAGGCGGGAGAACAGTTCCGTTTCCGAGGACGAGAATGCTGTAATTGTGGAGACAACAAAGGCAAAAAGAGAAAAAATTGTCCCGCAACTTTCAAGTTTCGGGAATATAGCCTTTAAATCAAAAACGGATATATCAAGCGCAGTAAACGGAATAGTAAAGAAAGCCTATAAGGATGTCGGAGACAAAGTGACTCCGGGAATGGTTCTTGCCTTAATAGAGAATATCCAACTGCAGATAGAAGAAAAACGTGCACAGGCGGAAATACAGTCTGCAGAGGCGGCTCTTTCGCTCTCAAAAGCGAGGTTTTCCGAGGGAAAGCTGCAGGTTAAGGCACGGCTTTTAAACCTTGAGAAGAAGAAGTTTCAAATAGATCAGAAAAAAACGGAATTGGATGAACTTAAAAAGATAATAAAGAACAAGGAAGAGCTTCTTAAGGTGGACGGTATAACCAGAGAAAAGCTTAACGAACTCAAGCTTCAGTACAAATCCGGGCTTGCAGCTTACAACATGCTTTTAAAGGACTATGAGATAGCAGGCATAGGGCTTACAGATGAGGACATCTCGGAAGCTTTACAGGATGAAACGGTGCGGAAAAGCGCCGGAGCGGAAAGAGAAAAACTCCTCATCTTATTAAACACCCGTACTCTGCAGGCGGGGGTTAAGGTAGCAGAGGCGAGGCTTAAAACGGCAGAAACGAAGCTCTCTTCCGTGCAGACTCTGTTAACTGAGCTTGAAGTAAAGTCCGACTTTTACGGAATTATAGGAGCACGATATGTTGAGGAAGGAGAGAGAATCAAGGAAGGTACAAAGCTCTTTACAACCTTTGACAGCTCTACTGTATATGCGGTTTTTCCGCTCCAGGAGAGCAAGGCAGGTTTTTTAAGCAGAGGGCAGCTGGTTAAAATTACGGTGCCCGCTTTGGGAAATAAGGTGTTTAGAGGAAAAGTGGATATTATTTCTCCTACAATAGACAGCCGTAGCGGGAATATAAACGTAAAGGCGCTTATGATAAACAGATCTGAGAAAATGCTTCCCGGGATGTTTGTAAAGGTTTCTGTGATTACAGGAAACCCTGTTTCCAAACTGTTAATTCCGGTTTCTGCAATTGTAAAGAAACATGCTGCTAATGCAAAAGTATTTACGGTTGTAAACAGCAGGGCGTTTTTAAAGCAGATTAAAGTAGGGGAGGAGGAAAGGACAGGGCCGGCAGGGACGGCCGGGGCGCAGAGGACAGA
>QNBI01000229.1 GCA_003641675.1 Spirochaetota bacterium
ACATTAATCCATTCTCCTATAAAAGCCGATACCCATGCATGATAGAAGAATCGGTGGTTTTCGTACACCAACCCTATATTTACATAAGATGGGATTCCTATACTTCTTAGAAACCCCACAAGGAGAGCGCTTAATTCTCCACAGTCTCCCTGCTTTAGTTTTAATGTGTTTAAACTATCAGGTATTGATATGGTGGGGGCCTTTTCTATGTTTTTGTCTATCCAGCGTGTTAAAAGTTTTATTATGCGAAAGGCATTTCTTTCCTTGCCTATTATTTTGGCGGCAGTTTCTCCTACTTTATTGGAAGTAAAGGTGATAAACCTTTCCTCTTTGATATATTTTGCAAATTCTTCGGTATTTATAGGAATAGACAATATCTTTTTGGGTACCCTTTTGAATACTTCTATTGTAGAGTCATTTCTGTTGACTGATTGGCTAAACGTATTAGGTATAGAGTTTATGTCGATGCCTTCTATCTTTATCTTTAAACGCTTAAGTTTATCTTTATCAGGTATGTTTTTAACAGCGACAGTAAAATCTTGTATTAAATCAAAAGAAGCCCGGTTAAATTTCTTTTTGAACAACTCAGCAGGGTCGGTTTTTATAAACTTAAATCCGAGTAAGTTTTGTTCTAATATATGCCCTTTTAAATCTGTATAGGCTTGGGCTTTTATGCTCCCTGTGTCTATTGCGAATTCTAAAACAAGGATATTCCTGTTGTTTATCTTAATATGCCTGCGCCCTTTGTTTAATATGGATATTGTGCTGTTCTTGTTAAGAAAAGGGTCAAAGAATACCAATTTTATCTTTTTTCTTAAAGGTATATAGTTAGTTATCATAGGAATAAATGATGAATTTATAAGTTTACTTTTTGCATCTATATACTGGCATGTATTTTGAGACGGGCTTTTTATTGATATTTTAAACTTGTTGTTCTTTTCTTTCCTTAGTGTTCCCTTTAAGAAGTATTTCGATGAATTAAGTTCTATATGGGCGTATTCCAGGGAGTAGTTTCGGGCTAAGTCCATAGTTGTTTCTAAATCAAAGTGTTCCATGCTGCCTAATATCGGCATATCCATAGAAGTCTTGCTTCTTATAATATATCCTCCTTTATTCTTAGCCTTTGTAAATAAATGGGAATACCCTACGGTATTTACCCCGAAAATAACTTCGTACCAGGCATCGTCTATAAGCAGTCCCGGAGGAATAAAGTATTCAATTGAATCCGCCGGGAACAGCACGTCTTTTAGAGGCCCTTCCAAGAGGAACAGAGTAGTGAACGACAAAACAAATAAAATGATAAGCGTTTTCTGGAGAGAATATATTTTTATTTTCAAACTTATCCTTTTACTACACAGAGAGGCTTCATGCGGCATATTCTAAGAGATATTCCGCAGTTATGGACAATATTCACTACATCGTCGATATCTTTATAGGCTTCGGGCGCCTCCTCTATTATTGTTTTCTTCCCCGTTGCTCTTACTTCTATGCCTTTTGACTTTAGGCTTTCTATGAGATTATTTAAGTCGACGGTTTTAAGGGCCTGGTGGCGTGATTTTATTCTTCCTGCACCGTGGCAGGTGCTCGCAAAGGTCTCAATTTCAGCTTTTTTCGTTCCCACAAGCAAATAAGATGCCCGCCCCATATCTCCGGGAATAATAACGGGCTGACCTAATTCCCGGTATTTTACAGGAATCGTTGTGCTGCCGGGGCCAAAAGCTCTTGTTGCCCCTTTTCTATGGACGCACAGGGTTTTTCTTTTACCGTCTATTGTGTGTTCCTCTATTTTAGCGATATTATGCGTAACATCATAAATAAGATTCATTCCCAGGGATTGCCATGAAGAAGATAGTACTTTTTCAAAGCTTTCTCTGACAAGATGCATAAGAACCTGACGGTTACACCATGCATAATTGGCGGCGGCATTCATAGCTCCAAGATACTGTCTTGCTTCTTTTGAGTTTAGCGGCGCACAGGCAAGCTGTCTGTCCGGAATACTTATATTGTATTTAGAGAGGCAGCCAAGCATTACTTTTATATAATCATCGCAAACCTGATAGCCGAATCCTCTCGAGCCGGAATGTATCATTACTGTTATCTGTCCTTTTTCCAGCCCTAAGATTTTAGCTTTGTCAATATCGAATATTTTATCCACGACCTGAACTTCTAAAAAGTGGTTTCCGCTTCCTAAAGTACCTACTTGTTGTTTCCCTCTTTCGTACGCTCTTTTTGATACCGCTTCAGGGTCTGCTCCAGGTATCGCACCATTTTCTTCACAGCATTCTAAATCATTATTTTCTCCCAGGCCTCTTTTAACCGCCCACTTTGCCCCTTCTCTAACAAGCTTTTTCTCATCCGAGAATGTAAGTTTTATTTTACCTTTGGAACCAAGTCCCGAGGGTACATTTTGATACAGGGAATTGGCAATGTCTGCAATCTTATTTTTTATATCGTTATGATAGAGGTTTGTTCTTAAGAGTCTTACTCCGCAATTGATGTCAAAACCAACTCCTCCGGGAGATATAACGCCATCATTTTCCGGGTCAGTTGCTGCTACTCCTCCTATGCAGAAACCATAACCCCAGTGAATGTCAGGCATAGCCAGTGAATTTCTCACAATACCGGGGAGAAAAGCAACATTTGCTACCTGCTGGAAAGCATTGTCTTTTTTTATATCGCCGATAAACTTATTGTCGGCATAGATAATCCCGTCAACTCTCATACCTTTCCTGTATGATTTTGGTATTTTGAATCTGTATTTATCAAGTTGTTCTAATTCAATATCGTGCATTGTTGCCCTGGGGTTATTTAAACATCAAATATTATTATTGTTCTAAATCCTTCGGCTTCTCTTTTAATCTTAACATTATGATAGGCGGCCGATTTTACTTCCTCCGCTATCTTAGACTCATCTATATCCACACTTCCTTTTATTATTCCCTTTAGAACTTTCACATCAGCCGCTTTTACTTCTATATTATAGCTTTTAGGCAAGAAATGATAAGTATAAAATATAGAGATAAGTTCATTGAGCCAGTCTATAAGCAAATCTTCCAGCGTTTCCGCTTTTATATGAATATGGCGCTCACTTTCCCGTATTTTGCGCGTTATTCTGCCGGGATATATTAGAGAAAACAGCCCTTCCGCTGAGTTCATAAAAAGTTCGGGCACGGTTTTCCCCCGTACCTCCAGGGCAATATCCGCGGTATGTTCAATGAATTTGTAGTTTCTCATTCTTCAGGATACACAGATTGGCACAGATTTATGTTTGTGATAATCTGTGTGTAGAAAAACATGGGCCGCGCATTCAATGAGACTGTGATTTTTCAGAGCCAAATGCGAAGAAAAATTACTTAGTCGAATTAATCCGCCGAAGCTTAAAAGCGCAGGCGGAGGACTTGTATGTAATTTCCGCCGAAGGCGGAATGCCCGAAGGGCTTTATTACATCCAGGTAACGTTGTCCCTGCCTAAAGTAATCCGTTTTTTCGTCTTTCATCGCTTTCATGTTAAGAAAAACGTGGGCCGCGCAGGACTTGAACCTGCAACCGACGGATTAAGAGTCCGTTGCTCTGCCAAATTGAGCCAGCGGCCCGGTTAGGATTGTACTAAATTGCAGATTAGAATTATATCACATTATTAAGAAATATCTAATATAATTTGATATTTTGTCAAACCAATTTAAAAATGTCTTGTTTTAAGCTTTAATTAATGCTAATTCTTCTGTGTATTTTTTGGTTCTTTCTTATTTTTTGTGAGATTGAAAGAACCGAATTTTTCTAACGGGGTTAAAGAACAAAGTTTCTAACGGGATTTACTTTGGCTAAATAGAATATTATCATATTGGGATTACACAACATATTTAATATCCTACAGAATCAGCCTAACGCCGGTAAAGGCCCACAAGCTGAGTTTCCTCCAGGATATGCCCTTTTATGGCAGAAATAAGTTTTTCCCCGGTAATTTCGCCTGTTATTCTCAGGTTCTTATCTAGGGCATAAAGCTTAAAAAAGTAATGATGCGCTGAGCCCGGAGGCGGGCAAGGCCCCCCATAGCCAAACTTTCCGAAACTGTTTATGCCCTGCATAATTCCGTTATCCAAATGAGAAACCTTAAGGACATTTTCATCCAGGCTTCTTACATCTTTGGGTATGTTGAAAATAACCCAGTGTACCCAAGTGCCAAAAGGAGCATCAGGGTCATCACATATAAGCGCAAAACTCTCTGTGCCAGCGGGCACATCATCCCATTTAAGGGGCGGCGAGAGATTATAAGAGGTGCACGTGTAGTTATCGGGGATAAAACCGCCATCATTAAAAGCAGGACTGGATATATCCATAGTGAATGCAGGATAAACGAGCATACAGAATGATATTAATACTGCCAATAATAAAACTCTAAATTTCATCTAAATACACCTCCTTTCTTTCTAATAAATTTTGGTTCTTTCTTATTTAAGGGTCATTATTAAACATATCC
>QNBI01000230.1 GCA_003641675.1 Spirochaetota bacterium
GGGTCCCACGGTCTGTATCGTGTACCGGTGGGAAAAACGAGAATAAGCCTTCCGGATTTTCTTAATTCGAAGAGCTTCTTTAGAGCTGCAAGATTTATTTTTTTTCCTCTATCGAGCGCTTCCTTAAGTGCTGTTTCGTCTTTTGCATTTTCGAGCCTGCTCTTGGGGAAAATTACCACCCGGGTGAATATTTCGGTAAAGGAACGTACAAGTGCGCTGTCTTCGTTAAGTTTTAAACCGGCAACGGAAACTATCGACTTTGACACTTTTAAACCCCAATCTCCCTGCCTCTCCATGAGGTCGTAGAAACATGGAATATCAAAATTGCTGTAATGTTCCATGAGTATTAGGCATTTGTTTCCGCTTTGTGCAAGTTTGTAAAGCTCTATGAGATTCTCAAAACCTATGAGCCGGCCCCCCGGGAGCATTAATTCATGGATAATGCTCTGCATGAGCTTCTTATTTTTAGGATCACCTTCCTGATATACATTATGTTCTGTAATAACGGCATGTGTATGCGGAGCATTTTCTATCATCTTCGCAATGGTTTTCTGGAATTTTCTATTAAGTCTTTCTAACCTTTCCGACCTATCCATATAACCACCCCGTGTTAATTAAAATAGTTAATATTTACACTATAATAAACCATTTATCGGATTATGGAAAGATGGCTTTTAGGCTGATTTTAAAACATTCAAAATCTATTTAAAAAAAATAAAAAGACTTTCCAAAAATAAATATTTCTGATAAAATAGTTACAAAATAATATTTTAAGGAGGCACCATGAAAAAGGTACTATTAATTTTACTGGTGTTAACGGTGGCTTTCTCCGCCTTTGCAGGCGGCGCAAAGGAACAGCCGAAAAAGGAAGCGGCACCAGCTGCGGAAAAGAAAGCAGAAGCGCCAAAACCAGCACCTGCACCGGTAAAACCAGCGATAAAAAATCCCGATACACTGGTTTACGCTACATACGGGACAATCGATACTCTGGATACGGCGAAGGCCTATGACACTGCGTCATGGACAATGCTCAGAACGATGTATGATACCCTTGTAACATACGATGGTTCGGCTACCGATAAATTTGTTCCTGTGCTTGCCACAGAGATTCCAACTTTGGAAAACGGCGGTATTGTGGATAACGGAAAGACCTACCGATTCAAGGTACGAAAGGGCGTCAAGTTTCACAATGGCGATACATTAACGCCGGAAGATATTGCTTACTCCATTAAGCGAAACATGGTTTTAGATGTAGGCGGCGGCCCGGACTGGATATGGTTCTATATTTTTATGGGAACTTATTCTTCCAGAGACGGCAATGGCAAAATCGTTGTCAACTTTAAGGATATAGACAATGCGGTAACAACAGACGGCGATTATGTAGTATTCCATCTTAAAAAACCGTTTCCGCCCTTGATGGGAGTTGTAGCAGGAGCATGGGCTTCTGTCTACTCGAAGAACTACATTGTATCTCACGGCGGATGGGACGGAACAGAGGCTACATGGAAGAAGTACAACAACCCCAAAGAGGATGCAGAAACGATGTACGACAAAGAGTGCGGTACAGGCCCCTACAAGCTGGACAGATGGGAAAAGGGTGTAGAAATGGTCGTAACACGTTTCGACGGCTACTGGGGTCCGAAACCTGCTCTGAAAAAGGGTATTTATAAAGTCGTTAAGGAATGGTCAACGAGGAAGCTTATGCTTCTCCAGGGCGATGCGGATATTGCTACTGTAGATCCTCTCTACTATCCGGAAATGGACAAGGAGAAAGGATTAACAGTATACAGAAATCTGGCTACACTTAATGTAGGCGGAATAAATTTTAACGAGAAAATAAGTACAAAAGACAATCCGCTCATCTATTCCGGAAAGCTGGACGGAAAGGGCATTCCCGGTAATTTCTTTGCAGACAAAAATGTAAGACTCGGGTTTATCTACTGCTGGGATGAGCAGACATTCTTAAAGGATATCGTAAACGGCCACGGCATGGATCCCGTTACTCCTGTTCCAAAGGGACTTCCTTTTAAGGATTTCAGCTTAAAGAGCAAACCATATGATAAGAAGAAGGCGGAAGAGTACTTTAAAAAGGCCTTCGGCGGACAGGTATGGGAGAAGGGATTTAAGGTTGATCTCCTCTACAATTCAGGCAACAAGGTCCGCGAGGCTTCCGATAAGATGCTTGCAGAGAATGTAATGTCTCTTAACCCCAAGTTCAAGATTAACGTACGCGGCGTTGAGTGGTCAGAATATGTAGATATGATTAGAAGAAGAACAATGCCTATTTACTTTATAGGCTGGGCTCCTGACTATCCGGACCCTGACAACTATGTATATCCCTATATGCACTCGACAGGTACATTTGCAGGAAGGGCAAGCTACAAAAATCCGGAAGCGGATAAGCTCATAGGAGAAGCAGCTGTGGAACTTGACCCTGCGAAGAGGAAAGTTATGTACTACAGACTTCAACAGATCTGGCTGGATGATGCTGTGGGTATTATGAATAACCAGGGAATCGGAAATCGGTACATGAAGGACTGGGTAAAGGGCCATTATTACAACCCGATGCAGAGTTCTCCCTTCGATCTTCTTCCTGTTTTAAGAAAAGAGTACTAGATAGATTTACAGATATTTTTAGGCTCCGGTTATTGCCGGGGCCTTTTTAGGATATGCATATTGCATGTTGACTTAATTTCTATTTTTAATTATAATTAGCGCACTTTCCAGAAATCGGAGAATCACATTGAGCCTTTTAAACTATATCATTAGAAGATTACTGTTGATGATTGTTGTCCTGTTCGGGGTTTCTCTATTTGTTTTTTCCATTATGATGATAATTCCTCCTGGGCAGAGAGCCGCCATTTATGTAACTCAGGAAAAAATAACACCTGCGCAGATGAATGCGATGATAAAGAAGTACGGTCTGGACGACCCTGCTCCTGTACAGTACGCACGGTGGTTAAAGCAGATTTTTTCGGGCAACTTCGGATATTCTGTTACTGCATCCGCCCCTGTTATAAAGGGGTTTGCTACCTATTTCCCTATAACCCTGGAGCTTGTGCTTTATTCAACGCCGCTCATAATACTAGTAGGTATATGGCTCGGCACCCTGGGTGCCGTTCATAAGGATACCGCCATAGATCACGGAACAAGGGTATTTGCAATAATAGGCTACTCTCTGCCTACATTCTGGCTGGGTTTAATTCTGCTAATGATTTTCTACGGCTACTTTGGTATATTTCCACCCGGGTACCTTTCCAACAAGGGTAAGGATATATTTTTTAGCCCTCACTTTAAACGTTATACATATATTATCACAATAGATGCAATTCTTAACTGGAGGTGGAATATTTTCTGGGATGCATTATATCATCTTGCCCTCCCAGCGATAAATCTTGTGCTTCTAAGCAGTGCACTCATTTTGCGACTCATGCGATCCAGCATGTTGGAATCTCTCGGCCAGGACTATATACGGACCGCACTTGCCAAGGGTGCAGATAAACACACAATATATAATGTTCATGCACGGAGAAACGCTATGATACCCGTTATAACAATTTCCGGGCTTCTTTTCGCAGGACTCCTGGGTGGCATGGTTATTACGGAGACTATCTTTGCCCGTGAGGGAATAGGCCTCTGGATGGCAAGGGCTGCTCTCCAGCTTGATATCTCCGCCATTATGTTTAATGTTCTCTTTTTAGGGACAGTCTTTGTTTTTATGAACCTTATAGTGGATATAGTGTATGCATATATAGACCCGAGAATAAGGCTTTCTTAAGAAGATAATACAAGGAGGATTTAAACTGTCGTGAATGACGTTAATGTTAATACGGTTGATAAACAGAAAGAAACAGCAGCACACCCGAGACTGCAGGAATTTTTATTCTCTGCAAAGAGGTTTCTAAAAAATCCTCTAACAATTATTGGTCTTGTGATTATTTTATTTTTCGGCTTTGTTGCTGCCTTTGCACCGGTTATCGCACCACCTAAAGGCTCCGATCCGTACAGAATTCCGCATACAGGCTGGAAAATGGCACCATCTCCGCCATCGGAACTGCACCCCTTAGGAACCCTTGAACAGCAGTACGATATATTTTACGGCATTGTCTGGGGGACACGCCTTGCGTTTAAGATCGGGGTTGTAGTTGTTTTTGCAAATCTGCTCATCGGAGTACTTCTCGGTGCAATAGCAGGTTATTACGGCGGTATTACAGACGAGATTATTATGAGAATAACAGATATGTTCTACGCTATCCCTTTCCTTGTCGCAGCAATGGCTTTAGTTGTTGCTATCGGAAGGGGACTAAAGGCGGTTGTTGTTGTTTTAATTATTTTAGGATGGCCTACCTATACACGTGTTATCCGGGGAGAAATACTTGTCTTAAGGGAAAAAGACTATATACTGGCTGCAAGGGCAAGCGGATCTTCCAATTTAAGGATAATTTTTAGACATATACTTCCTAATTCGATCTA
>QNBI01000231.1 GCA_003641675.1 Spirochaetota bacterium
ATCTATTAATCTGTCACTCTCTACCTTATAGGCGCCGGCGGAACCTGCAAATGCATAGTCATAAGGTTTTTTTCCGTCTCTGTCCAGGATAACCTCGCTGACAGGCCCGCCTTCCGAAAATCCTCTCCCCGCTATTGAAACATTAACGTTTCCGAATTCATCCTTTTTTGCTTTTACATAGGAAATATACGTAACCGGTATATATTTGTTCAGTTTTAAAAGCACCACTCTGGGTTTGCCGATATTTCCGGCAGAATCCACGGCAGAAACTGCAAATCCGTATATTCCGTTATCCAGATTACGGTACGAAATGCTGTTTTTCTTTGTTATAAGTCTTGCAGGGGGTGTTAAAGATTCATACGTCGTCTTATCTATATTTATATTATTCTCTGCTATATATTTAAGTGTATATGTGTACCCGTTTATAAAATCCTTCGGCGGCTCCCAACTTATTGTAAAAGTGTTGGATACCAGAAAGCCGTCTTTATCCAATCTAAAATCATTAAATGTAACTTTTTCCGGCGGTTCTGTATCCCGAATATAGGAAACAGATACTGTTTTAGACCAGTTCCCCGCATAGTCCATAGCTGAGAGGTTAAATGTCCATAAACCGTCCTTATCCGCCTTAAGAATTAGTGACTGTTTTTTATCCGATGTTATTTTAAGCTCGCCCTTTATCTTCCGTGGAGGGCCGTTTATCCATTCATAATCCACCCCTGCAATACCGGAAGAATCTTTCGGCAGAATCCATCTTATCCGTAATTCTGTTTTCCTCGATCTTGATCCTGGTGTAATATTTTCAGCTCTCAACTTGGGGTTTAGAACTGTCCGGTCCGGTTCAAGGAAATATATTCTGTTCTGTTTCGCATGATCATTCTCCCAGAAGACAAAAAGTGTATTATTTACGAACACGGGCCTTCCGAAGGACGATTCTCCCGAGATTTTACTGATATCACGGTCTTCCCATCTAAAACCGCTTTTACTTGCAATTATTATATGGTCCTCACCTCTCCTGTTATCAAACCATATTATATACGGCTTCTTTCTGTAAATAATAAGCTGAGGGAAATGACATGCATTTAGACCCTCCGTTACCATTTCCAGTTCTTTCTGCTGTTCTCCGTGTTCGTTAAACTCCGTATAATAAATCTGCGGCGGAAGACTTCTGTACTGGCGTTCCCAGGTCATCAGTATTCTGTCACCGAAAACTTCTAAATTTGGCCTCTGGTTCGAATAGACATTCTGCTCCTGCAGCGTGCCGTTCCTGTATTCTTTGAAATTAAATTCCTTAGCAGGACTCCACGTTTTTCCGCCATCGTTACTTGTTTTTAAATAGAGCTGATAACGGTAGTTTTCGATTGTTTCTGTTGTAACTGACTGAAACACAACATACTCTCTACCGTGAAAGGATACGTGGTAGGGCAAATAATTAATAAAGAGCTTTTCATCATTTACAAAGGGACGGAAATTTTCCCACTCCCGGCCATCTTTAGAAATGGAATAGTAGATGGAGAGCGAATCTTTAGTTTCGTGAGTTACAAACAGAAGGAAACCCCCGTCCGCCTTTAGAAACAGCCTTGGAGCAACAGCTGTAGAAACGGTATGTATATTCTTAATAGTTTTAAAACTTGCCCCTGCATCCGCAGAATGCAGTATACGTATTATAGTACCTGCTGCAGCTACAGCAACATAGATCTCGCCTTTACTGTCAACTGCCAGAGAACTTATAGGAACCTGGTTTCTCTCATACACGAAGGGTCCTGCAAACCTCAGGTATTTTTTCCATCTTCCGGTTCCCGTGCGGGTGCTTATTGAAAGATACACTTTACCACCGCCGTTATCCGACAGCACAAACTCATGCCACAGTACTGCCGCGGTTCCTCCACCCGATGCAGTCAATGGGAACCGGGCTTCTAAAGACAGAAACTCCTTAGGTGTTTCCCAGTATATATCCTGGGCTTCTAAATGTGCGATGAGAACGAGAAGAATAATTCCTGTTATAGTTAGACGCACCTTATGCATTATATTTTTGCTTCGAGTCTCCTCTTTAGTTCAAGAAGAGGCGGATATCCCTGATTTCTCTTATCCTTAAGCAGCCTCTCCACTATTGCAAGAGCTTCAAAATAATTACCGGCCAAATATTTATTTTCAGCTATTTTATACTGCTCCAGAGCACTGCTGGAAAGTACTGTCTGTATGGTCCCTCCTGCGGCTATCTGGATTCTATCCTTTAAACTCATGGCTTTTTGATTATCAGGATTTAGCTCTATTGCCTTATTCAGCTGCGCAAGTGCAGCGGGGAAAAGATCTATCTGGTTCTTTATGACAATCTGATATGCCTGTGAATAAAGCCTGCTGGATTCTGCAATCTTTTTAGGATCTGGAGGAGGTATCCGTATTTTAAGTGCAATTTCCAGATTATATATTGCTTTCTTTAATCCCGGATAGTTTGGTTTAATCTCTTCTATATCCTTAAGATCCGCGTACGCCTCCTGAGGATTCTTGCGCATGTTTTTTACAGCTTCATTATAAAATTTGGTTAGTGATGCCGCAAAATTCTCAGGGTCGCTTAACTGTTGTATTTTTAATGTTAATACCCTGGCTTCTCTGTTATAGGGGAAAGAAAGCCTTATACGTTCCAGCTTATCCCTTGCACTTTTAAGCTCACGTAGTGCCTCCACTTTTTTCCCCTTTTTAAGCAGTGACTGCCCCTTTAAAAAATTTTCTGTTGCCAGATTTAACAGCTGTGTTATCTCTGCATACAGAGGATTCTTTTCTGAAATCTCACGGCCGGATTTAACAGAAAGGGCAGACCGGACAATTGTAAGCCAGTTAGTTACCTCTTTATTTTCCGTCGGGTTAGTATCCTCCCACCGTGCTTTTGCCTTAAGAAAAGTTTCTTCGGCCTTTACAAAGTTACCAACACCGTAATAGCTTCTTCCTTTGTTGATCAATCGTCTCACCTCTCGTACTACAAAGAGGTTTTCCGATTTTACTACCTCCCGTGAAAGATCAGGAAGAGTTTTATCCAGCATATCTCTTACCAATTTGTTCTCTTCGTATTTTAAGGATGTTTCAAATGCACGGCTTGCAAGTTTTATACTGTCCTTAGAATCATCGAACCTCTCTGTTTTTAAATATGCTTGAGCCTGGTTTAAGCGAAGCATCCCTTCATTTTTGTATCGCTTTGCAAGTATAATCAGGTTATCCGCATCCTGAATTGCCGAATTAATTTTGCCCGTTAAACCTTCTGCTCCGCGAACAACAGCCCTTCCGTTTTTAACCCAGATTGTATACTCCTCTTTATCGGATTTTAGCACTTCATCGCTTTTTACTGCATTTAAAAAACTATCACTTCTCCGCATAAACTCCTCCACAGAGAATTTTAAGTCATTAAGCTTCTGCAGAGCCTCTGTAGGATGTTTTTCTTTACGTGTTATCTTTACTTCCCGACCTTTCTCATCCTTTACTGTTGCTATAACAACATCATAGCCTTCATTTAATCCGGCAGCTTCACCATACATTCTCTTGTAATCCTCGAGTGTTTTCTTAAGTTCATTGTATTCAATAAAATTATAGGCATTCACAAAACGGATATCCTCTCTGCGTACCAGAGTAAAGAGATTATCGAGTCTCTGAACCATAGCGGAAGCCTCTGTTACCTGTGTATTAACCCGAAATTTAAGAGAAGCCACACTTTCATAGTACTGTTTATAATTAGTCCATTTTAATTTGTGCTCTGATATACTCCGCTCAATTCCTCTGATTTTTTCTCTGGATGCAGTAATAACATCCTTTGAGGCGGTATCTGCCATTGCTGTCGTGGGCAGTGAATTCATTAAATTCCCTATCTCTCTGTACGTATCTATCTCCTTAAGCCTCTCAACTGCATAGAGATACTGAGGCAGTTTTTCCTTTACTAAATCCGTACTTTTTGACTCTATTGCTAAATTTTTAAGAAGGACTACTCGGGTTTCCCAGAGAGCAGTTACCTTCGAATATATCGAATAGAAGGCGTATGCCCTGTCTAACTCGGAATCGGCAGCAGTATACATTTTAGAATTAAACTGATCCACTCCCTTTGCAAAAAACAGGTCTGCGCTCTCTTTGATCTTTTCACCAAGGCTTAAAATCATATTCTCCCAGTAAATTTCAACAGCTGCAAGTATGCCTTCTCTCTCCGTGGTGCTTTTCCTTCCTCTGGTTAAGGCATATGCATAGTATAAAAAATAGTCATCCTGATGTTTGGCAGAAATTTTCTTTATACGGCTATTCTGATTATTAAAGACAACGCTCGAACTGTAGATTGTGTTTCTTATATCCGCTATTTTTTTTAACTCGGCTATAAATTTAACTCCTTCCGAATAAAACTTATCCGACTCCGGGCCGGATACAAGCAGAGCAACATTCCCGAACTGCTTTTCAACTGACGGACCTGTTTTTATAAGAGCATCTAG
>QNBI01000232.1 GCA_003641675.1 Spirochaetota bacterium
AGCATGGCATAATTCATACATTTACAGCGATGACGGCGCAGTAATCTATACGGTTAGTTCCGGAGATGACATAACAAAACAACGAAGACTTCAGGATGCTTTAGTTAGAAAGAACGCAGAACTTGAGCAAACCCTAGAGGAATTAAATAGTACCCGTGAGCAGCTGTTCCAGAAAGAGCGTATGCAGGTAGTAGGTCAGCTTTCTGCAGGCATAGCTCATCACTTCAACAACCTCCTAACTGGGATTCTCGGAAATGCCGAAATCCTCGGTATGGACCCTTACGTACAGGAGAAACATTCAAAGGAGCTTGGACAAATAATCCATGCATGCACTAGGGCATCCGCACTGGTGCAGAAAATACTGGATTTCTCCAGTAAAACGTTAGCTCAACCCTACGATTTCGATTTACCTTCATTACTGAGAGGAATTACCACAAAGATTAAAAAATCGTTGCCCGAAAATGTACTTCTGAATCTCAATATAAAATGCAGGCTGTGCAGAACTATCATTGATCCCATAAAATTTGAACAGATACTCCTTAACCTCATATCCAATTCGGTGGATTCAATGAAAGACGGCGGGAAAATTGAGATTACGCTTAATAGGGCAAGGATAAATAACAAGGTTACCTGCAGCATCTGCAGAGAAAAAATAGAGGGCAGCTGGTTCATATTAAAAATAGAGGACTCAGGCCAGGGAATACCGGAAGCTATAATGCCCCATATTTTTGAGCCCTTTTTCACAACCAAGGGATTCGGAAAAGGACTGGGACTTTCTCAGGTTTTTGGAATTGTAGAACAGTTCAAAGGGCATCTTACCATGGAGAATATGGAAGGCAGAGGGACTGTCATTACAATATACTTTCCCGTAGAATAAAGAAGGCGCCTGCCCATTGGCAAAAACTACATTTATGTATTTTTTGTAATCTGGCACTACATTTATGTAATTCATATTGCTATTTTTAACCTCTTTTAACCCACACCAAGCTTTAAATAAATCATTTAATTAACACTTAAATAAAGAATTGCAGGCTTTTTTATAATAATCATACAGCGTTGGCATAAATATTGTTTTCATTTGAGATAAATAACTTTTACAGGAGGAGATTTTCACATATGAAAAAGTACAGAATTATAGTATTTTCGATTTTTTTTGTATTCGCAGGGGCAATTTTTCCGGAATCCGCTTTATCCGAAAGTGTAAACCTCTTGAATAATTCCATAACAATGATTTCGCTTGTATTAACAGCTGCCCTGGTTTTCTTTATGCAGGCAGGTTTTGCTATGGTGGAAACCGGGCTTACAAGGGCAGGCTCTTAGGCAAATATCTGCCAAAGGGCCCACCGGATTTCCCTTTAAAAAATTAAACTTTAGGGAGTTTCTTTAATGATTCCTGTATTTTTGCTCCGGGATACGCATAATCCTTTAATTTCCCCGCAAAGAAGGCTTCGTATGCAGCCATATCCACAAGGCCGTGTCCGCTGTGTGCAATAAGTATTGTTTTAGCTTCTCCGGTTTCTCTGCACTTTATCGCCTCATCTATACCAGCCCGGATAGCATGGTCTGTTTCGGGAGCGCTTATAAACCCTTCACTCCTTGCAAACTGCACACCTGCATCGAAGGTTCCAAGCTGATGCACCGCGCGTGCCTCTACAAGACCGAGATTTAAAAGATGGCATATTATCGGCGCCATTCCGTGATAACGTAATCCGCCAGCATGAACAGGAGGCGGCATAAAGTCATGTCCGAGAGTATTCATCTTTAAAAGCGGGGTTAGCCCGGCTTCATCGCCAAAATCATAGCTGTATGGGCCTTTGGTCAGAGTCGGACAGCTTGCAGGCTCTACATTGATTATTCTTAAATCCGGTTTTTTCCCTTCTATCTTATCCTTTACAAAAGGAATTAACATACCGCCGAAATTCGAACCTCCCCCGACACAGCCTACTATAATATCAGGATAATCACCGATCTGTTCGAGCATTTTTTTTGCTTCAAGGCCTATCACAGTCTGATGCAGAAGCACATGATTTAAAACACTCCCTAAAGAATAGTGAGTGTCGTCACGCGATACCGCTTCTTCAACTGCTTCGCTGATCGCAAGTCCGAGGCTTCCCGGTGAATTCGGATCCTGTTCCAGAACCGCTCTACCGGCTTTTGTATGAGTGGAAGGGCTCGGCACACATTCCGCTCCCCATGTCTGCATCATTATCTTTCTGTAGGGTTTCTGATCATAGCTTATCCTTACCATATATACCTTCACATCGATATTAAAAACTGCACCGGCAAAGGCAAGTGCGCTTCCCCACTGTCCCGCACCTGTTTCTGTAGTTATACGGTTAGCACCCTCCTTTTTATTGTAATACGCCTGAGCAATAGCTGTATTAGGTTTATGGCTTCCCGGTGGGCTTGAACCTTCGTACTTGTAGTATATCTTTGCAGGGGTTTTTAAAGCCTTTTCCAGCCTTCTTGCCCTGAATAAAGTTGTAGGACGCCACAATCTATAAATTTCACGTACCTCTTCCGGGATATCAATATAACGTTCCAGGCTCATCTCCTGTTTTATAAGTTCCATAGGGAAAAGCGGAGCGAGGTCATCAGGGGTAAGCGGCTTTCCTGTACCGGGATGCAGAGGTGGTGGTAATGGTTCCGGAAGGTCCGGAAGAATATTATACCATTGTTTTGGCATATCCTTTTCACTTAAAACGTACTTAGTCTGTTCCATGTTTATCTCCTTATTTAATAAAATAATTTTGTTCCGTTCTGGTTGTACTTATTAGAATTTTTAGAATTTAAGTTTTGCCCCCAAAGGGGCCATAATCTTATTTTAAAACCAGTCATATTAACCTCCTCATAAATAAAAAAAGACCTAAGGCATTTACTCCTCGGTCTTAAATAAAAAAACCGCAGATTGCCTCACCTATAGAGGTAATCTACGGTATTTAACAAATGAAGGCAGACTACCCCCTATCGAAAAGCAGACCACCACCAATTCTGATTGTTCATATTTTTCTGTTTCATAGCTGTTTCGTTATATATCATAATATTCTTTTTTTGTCAATTAATTTTCTATTTTTTTATCGATACAGGCATTCCACCCGTTATTTTAAGCAGTTCATTCGGGTTTAAACGGAAAACTGCATGCGGAGTGCCGGCCGCTGCCCAGATTGTTTCGTATTGGAACAGATCTTCATCTATATAGGTTTTAATCTTTTTTTTGTGTCCGACAGGAGGCACTCCACCTATTGCAAATCCGGTATTTTCTCTCACATACTCTGCATCCGCTTTTCCTACAGGTTCCCCAATAAGGGCTTTAAGTTTTTTTTCATCTACACGATTTATCCCGCTTGCAATAACTAAAACCGGGAAATTGCTTTCCTTAGCCCTGAACACAAGGGACTTTGCTATCTGCTCTACCCTGCACCCTATTGCCGCCGCAGCCTCGGAAGAGGTTCGCGTAGAATCTGGAAGCTCTGCAACCTCTAGAGAAACCCCAAAACCTTTAAGTGTTTCCTGTACCTTTTTTGCACTCGAACTTAAATTACCGGACATCTTTTCCTGCCTGTATTTTTACTAAAAACAATACTACTATTTTTCTGTCTGCATATCAATTCCCTTAGAACATATGCTTAATATACGCTGGAATTAAAGATAATAAAATCCCTTGAAATGTAATATTTAATATTATATTATCGGGATATGTATATTAGAAGAGCAATCGAAACTGCAATTAAAAGAGCTGTAAAGACGTTTCCGGCTATAGTTGTAACAGGACCCAGACAATCAGGGAAAACAACACTCTTAAAAAATATGTTCCCTAGCACACATAAATTTATAACATTAGAGAATCCTGATATTCGTGAAATGGCTCTTGAAGACCCCAATGGCTTTTTGAAATTGTACTCCCCACCGGTAATATTTGATGAAATACAATATGCGCCGGATCTTTTATCCTACATTAAGACCAAGATTGATAATAACCGTAAACCGGGGTTATGGCTTTTTACCGGCTCGCAATCCTTTGCGCTTATGCAGGGAATAAGCGAGAGCCTTGCAGGAAGGGCAGCGGTATTTAATCTCTACCCATTAAGCTTAGCAGAAATAAACATGAATTCCTTGTCTAATCTCACAACTGCAGATTTTGTTAAAAAAGTTAAAACTCCAGATCAGCCCAAAATTGCCGATTTTTCTTCCAATATAACTATCGCAGACTGGATTCTCCGCGGAGGTTATCCCGAATTAGCTTTAAACTATCAAGTTGACCGAGATATATGGTCTTCTTCGTATGCAACCACATACCTTGAACGAGATGTTAGACAGATTATTAATGTTACGGATCTCAACTTGTATAACAAATTCTTAAGGATGTGCGCCACTTTTTCAGGCTGCATTCTAAATGAATCACAGATGGCAAATACAATAGGCATTAGTATACCTACGGTAAAAAGATG
>QNBI01000233.1 GCA_003641675.1 Spirochaetota bacterium
AATGGTACAAGAGCTACACACGCCTTACAGGTATGCTGGGAACTTACCGCACAAAACAGAAAACGGGAAATCTCAGGCCTCGTTGAAGCGTGCAGCGCACTTAAATTATCATCGGGTATTATATTAACTTATGATCAGACACAGGAAGAACAAATAAATGCTGTAAAGATAGTAGTTTTACCTGTATGGAAATGGCTTTTATCGGACAACTTTCATGAATTATAAAAGCAATTGTCGTTGATCAAGCAATTAAATTCATTATCAAAAAGAAATTCTGCGGGCATATTCCCACCTGTAGTTCGTGTACCTTTGTGCATAATACTTCATAATCCCCCTATTTCATTATCAACAATGGCGTATAACGTTCCGCGAATATGCGAAAGTGCTCGAAAGGCAATTTGGGTGTAGGCGCTCCCTGTAGCGGACCTTGATACTCGCTGTTAAGTGATGTATTCGATTTCCCTTAGATAAATGGTTTTTAATACCATTTCCTCCATTATTTTTCAATATTAATGCACATTTGTTTAACAACAGAAAGAAATATATCTTTAATATTGATCTCCATTTGACATTTTTTCTTTAAAGTACTTCTTACTCTTTTGTTATTACTCCATAATCGACTGCTTTAGCCACTAATCGTGTATGACATTTATCGTCTATTTCAAAATCATCTTTTAAGCTTTTGGTTTTTATTAACAATATCTTTTCTATGCCATTGTATATTGAATGTAATGAACTGGCAGCAGCCCTGATTTGTATATCATCAAGCTCATGCTTTGCAATTGCCTTTTTTAAGATATCTATGATTTTAAGTTCTTTTTCAATTTGATGAATCTCAAATTCAATTTTTTCTTTTTCATTATCAGGCAACCCGTTCAAACTTACCACTTTCTTTTATTTTTTTGCTGAAATCAGTATCATAATCTAAACAGACTAGATCTATAGATCTGCCTAATTTCTCCAATAATTCACCATACACCTTGAAATATTTACTTTTTCTTAGTCCGACTGGTGCAATATCAATATCTGATATTTCAGTAAAATTTCCTTCAATTATTGATCCAAATATATAAACCTCTTTACACCCTTCTCTGGCGACAATTATAATTGCCGGCCGGGAATTATAATTGTCGTTGATCAATCACAGATAATTTATAAGCAGTATAGGACAGATCACAAGAAAAGACAATATTACCACATTAATGTTCCTGCAGCTATAAATTGAGAAGGTTCCCTTTATAGTACCAATTATGGCCATTTAATTAATAATATTGGATTGGTATATAGACAAAGATGCCCAATTGGATCTTTATTTAATGGTAGTACATATTATATTTAAGGGAGAGATTAAAAAATGACAATAGTATTGGAAAGAGAAACTAAATTACCCCTCTATATTCAGGTTAAAAACCGCATTACAGAGTTAATACATAACGGGACGCTGAAAGCCAACTCAAAATTGCCTGCCACCAGGGAATTAGCGGCATCCTTGGGTATAAGCAGGAATGTTGTAATATCAGCCTATCAGGAATTAGAGGCAGAGGGACTTATCTCTTCCAGTATAGGCAGGGGCACCTTTGTAAGCCGTTCTGCATACGCAGCTAAACGCGGAAGGACGGAACATCAGTCTTCAAAAATGAGTTATGAGGGGCTATTCTCTACCGGCTGGGCAAAATATTTTTCCGAAGCATTTACCAGCCTTGAAAACCTTAAACAGCTTAAAAGTGATAAGGATTTTATCTCATTCGATCCGGAACTTGCCGATTTCTTTTTCTCCGATATCAATAATTTCAAGAAATCTCTCAATGCAGCCTTGGTTTCTTCCGGTTCCGCCTTACTTAGTTCAAATTCTCCGCAAGGATTTGAACCCCTTTTAGAGTATCTTTCAGAATTTCTTTCATTAAGGGGAATTAGCTGCGGGAAAGAGAATATTCTAATCGTTAACGGCACACAGCAGGGATTAAGCATAGTAGGCAGACTATTTATTGACCCTGGCGACACTATTCTGCTTGAAAATTTAACATACCCGGGTGCCCTTACAATATTCAGGTCTCTGCAAACAAACTGCATAGGGGTGCCGGTTAATAACAATGGCATTAACCTTAATATACTGGAAAATGTTCTAAGAAGGAGAAAAGCCAAATTGCTCTATACAATTCCCACTTTTCATAACCCCTTAGGCTCCATATTGCCTGCAGAAAAGAGAGATGAGCTTCTGCAAATGTGCAGAGAAAATCAGGTTATTATAATCGAAGATGACTATGCCCATGAATTGAGCTTTAACGGCAGAGAGATTTCACCTTTAAAAGCCCGAGATGAAGGTGAAGGTGTAATATATATGGGCAGTTTTTCAGAAACACTCTTTCCCGGCATAAGATTAAGCTGGATTGTAGCATCAACGGAAATAATTAAAAAACTTACCCTAATCAAAAAATCATCGGATTTATACACAAATCCTATTTTGCAGGCTGCTGTTCTGGAATACTGCAGAAAGGGATTTTTAGGAAAATTAATAAAGAAAAAGGTACTAAGCTTTAAAAAGAAAAGCAATGCAATGCAGAAAGCTATGGAACTATATTTTCCTCAAGAGGCCTTATGGAATAAACCGGAAGGGGGTTTGTATCAATGGGTAGATATTCCTTCAAGTATCGATTCACTTGCTTTACTGCTTAATACCCGTGAAAGGAATGTAATTTTTTCACCGGACAGATTTTTCTCTGTTGAAGAATGGGAGAAAAGCGGCTTCCGCCTCTCCTTCGCCGCAGCAAATGAAGAACAGATATGGGAGGGGATTAGGGTAATCGGAGATGAACTTAAGGAAATGATATACAAAAGATAAACAGGAGGTAATGGATATGGAAAAATCAACATATAAGACAAAAAAAGGCTTGGCGCAGATGTTAAAAGGCGGCGTAATAATGGATGTCGTAACACCAGAACAGGCTAAGATTGCAGAGGATGCGGGAGCTGTTGCGGTTATGGCTCTTGAAAGAGTGCCTGCGGATATAAGAGCGCAGGGCGGAGTTGCCAGAATGAGCGATCCCGGATTAATTCAAAAAATAATGGAGGCTGTCACCATTCCCGTAATGGCAAAGGTAAGGATCGGCCATTTTGTAGAGGCACAGATTCTCGAGGCCATGGGTGTTGATTACATAGATGAAAGTGAAGTTTTAACACCGGCAGATGCAAAGCATCATATTAATAAGCAGTTTTTCAAGGTTCCTTTTGTCTGCGGGGCAAGAGATTTAGGAGAGGCATTAAGGAGAATTGGCGAAGGTGCAGCTATGATAAGGACAAAGGGCGAAGCCGGAACCGGTAATGTCGTTGAAGCTGTAACGCATATAAGAACCGTTATGGATGAAATAAGAAAGCTCTCCTCAATGAGTACCGATGAGTTAATGGCGGAAGCTAAAAACCTTGGTGCCCCATTCGAACTCATTACAGAAGTTGCCGAAGCAGGAAAGCTTCCTGTCGTCAACTTTGCCGCCGGCGGTATAGCGACTCCGGCAGATGCAGCCTTAATGATGCAGTTAGGTGCGGATGGTATATTTGTGGGTTCAGGTATATTTAAATCCGACAACCCTCCGAAAAGGGCAAAAGCAATTGTACAGGCAACAACTCACTATAGCGATCCGGGGATTCTTGCAGAAGTTTCCAAAGATTTAGGGGAAGCTATGTACGGAATTGAACTAGCGGAAATTCCAGAAAATGAGAGGCTTGCAGTAAGAGGATGGTAAGGCAAACAGAAGGTTGGCAGCTTAAATGAAACAGCAAATCGGTATCCTTGCCCTGCAGGGTTCCTTTATAGAACATGCTCATGCTGTAGAAAGCATAGGAGCAGAACCGGTCCTTATTCGGCTCCCCGAACAACTGGACAATATTGAAGGGCTCATTATTCCGGGAGGCGAAAGCACTACAATAGGAAAATTATTGGAAGAATATAACCTGCTTAAAAAAATTAAAGAGCTGGCATTAGAGGGCATGCCTATTTACGGAACATGTGCAGGTATGATTCTTCTGGCTAAAAATATAGAGGACGGCAACAGAGCTGTCTCCGATGTAAATAGCCCTGACACAACTTTCTCCGAAATATATAATCTCGGTTTAATAGATATAACCGTAAGGCGAAATGCATTCGGAAGGCAGCTTGAAAGTTTTGAAGAGGATTTGGATATCCCGGTTCTCGGCGAAATACCTTTCCATAGTGTATTTATAAGAGCTCCGTTAATCGTGAGAACCGGTGAAAAAGTTAAAATCCTTGCCGTTCTAAGCGATAAAAGTGTGGTTGCAGCAAAGCAGGGCAGTATCCTTGTTACAGCATTTCACCCTGAATTAACGGAGGATCTAAGGGTGCACAGATATTTTCTGAACAAATTACTGTTGACGGAAACCAGTTTATAAGTTAACAAATAGAGGAGTACCAGAAATGAAAAAAATAATCGGCT
>QNBI01000234.1 GCA_003641675.1 Spirochaetota bacterium
CGGTTTAGTCCGCCTGTTCCCTTTAATGCTGTTACCGCTGTTCATAAGCGTTATACTGTCTCCGGTACCCTCTTTATCTTTGCACCGAGTCTCTGCAGACGTTCTGTTAGATGTTCATAGCCTCTTTCTATCTGGTATACATTATGAATAGTGCTCCTGCCCTCTGCACAGAGCGAGGCTATAACCATAGCCATGCCTGCACGGACATCCGGCGAAACAAGCTCGGAACCTTTTAAACGGGAAGGTCCGCTTACAACGGCTCTATGAGGATCGCAGAGTACAATTCGGGCGCCCATAGCGATTAATTTATCCACAAAGAACATTCTGGATTCATACATCTTTTCATAGATGAGTACAATTCCCTCTACCTGCGTAGCAACTACAAGCGCTATGCTTATGAGATCCGGCGGAAAACCGGGCCACGGAGCATCATCTATCTTAGGGACCATGCCGCCTATATCCGGATTTATACGCAGTTCCTGCCCTGAAGATATACGAATATTGTTGCCGTCTGTTTCCCAGTGAATTCCCAATTTACCGAATGCAACTTTCGTCATTCTCAAAAATTGAGGTGCAGCATTTTCTATAATGAGTTCGCTTCTTGTTACGGATGCAAGGCCTATAAAGGAACCCACCTCCATGTAGTCCGGGCTTATTTTAAAATTAGTACCGGACAATTTTTTTACACCCTCTATTTTAAGTATGTTGGATCCGATTCCTGCAATATCGGCCCCCATATCACTAAGCATATTGCAGAGATCCTGTACATGCGGTTCGGAGGCGGCGTTCCTGATTATTGTGGTTCCTTCCGCCATAACTGCCGCCATAATTGCATTTTCCGTTGCTGTGACAGAGGTTTCATCTAAAAATATTTCTATGCCCTTTAATTTATTAGCCTGCAGAGTGAAGAGCCCGTCTATATCTACCCGGGCCCCTAGCTCTTTAAGGGCTAGGAAATGCGTATCCAGTCTTCGGCGTCCTATAATATCCCCTCCCGGAGGTGGGAGTATTACTTTTCCGGTTCTCGAAAGGAGGGGACCAGCAAAAAGAATGGAGGCTCTTATTTTCTGAGAAAGATCCGCCGGGATATCACTTCTTTTAATGTTTAGAGTCTCGATTCTATAAACATTGTTCTTAAGCTGTTCCACTTTAGACCCGAATACTTTCAAAATATCAATCATAACCTGAACATCTTCGATTTCAGGTATGTTGGACAGAATAACAGGTTCATCTGTAAGCAGGGTTGCAGCAAGGCACGGCAGAGCCGCATTTTTATTGCCGCTTGTTTTAATTGTACCTTTTAATGGGAAGTTCCCGTCGATTATATATTTATACATGTATTTATGAATCTAATTGGATAGAATGTCATTGTCAACAGTTTAAATGGTACGGTCTGTATTATCTGGGCGGGACAAGGGAGAACTGTCGCTTGCCAAAGGGGTTTTTAAACATTCTGACCTCTGCTTCAGCAATAAATGAAAGCCCGCTTTTAATAGTTACCCTGTAGGATGGTTTAAAATACCAGCCGTATTTATCCCTTGAAGAGAATGGATTTTCAAGGATATTGGGAAAGGTAACATCTCTTATATTCATTAAGACAGATGAGGGCTTTGTGGTTACAGGGTCAAAAAATTCATTAAACCCGAGGGCATTAAAGAGGATTGTGTCGGTATCCATTTTCTGCCTAACCCCCATTGTAATATACTGTTTCGCCAGAGCATAATTTAAAAGCTCTCTGGTTTTGCCCTCTTCGAGCATATTTTTAATCTGCGCTAAAAAGGCTTTTAAATTGCGTACTATATTCGTGTTCCTATATTCTGCGAATCGAAAACCGTTCCATCTGTACCAGGTTAGAAAGGTTTCATAACCGGCTCCTTCCTCTATGCCTGTTTCCTGAACAACTATATCTATAATGCCGTTATCATCTATATCCGATACAACCGTTTTAAGGGATAAATTCTCACGAAGTTTAAAGGTTGAAAGGAGCTTTAAGTCCGGTCCTTTAAAGATAAGCCATTTTCTTTCCAGTCCGTCCTCTGTCTGGAAGCCGACGGAAATAATGGCAAGTCTGGGATCTTTACGGTTTAGAGTTAAATGTTTAAATGAACGGTAAACGTATTTCTCTCCAAGATCTATGAGGTTAAGAATGTAAAGTTTGCCTGATCTGTTTCCGCAAAGGAGAAGATAAAAGTGTACAGGCATTTTGTTATCCGAAAAAAGCCTTGAATAATCGGCGAGAAAAGATACATCGGCCTGTTTTTTGTCTTTGACTGCTACTGCCAGGGAAAAAACCTCGGGCTGTCCGTCGCCGGAAATATCGTATAGAATTAACAGCGGTTTAGTTTTACCTGTTACCGGTTTTAAGTCTCCTATATAGAGTTCGTTTATCTGCTTTACAGCTTCACGCTCCGATAAAATGGGGGCTTTAGGATTAAGGGATGGTACATTACCTGTAAAACCAGCTTTGTTTTTTTCCGGTATAGAAGATACGGAGGGTTTTTCCCCGGAGTCAACAGCTTTATTAATTTTTTGTTCGGTATTCTTTGTACCATTTTCGGGCTGGTTGACTGCCAGGCTTAGATCGGGGTTTTTATTCGCATTCTCTTTTAAGCTGGAATTAAATATTGTGCAGCCTGTCACAGTAATAACAGATAGAATAAGGATTAAAGTTTTCCTCAATATTATACCCCGGGTATAGTTATTTTATAGCGGTTCTCATTACCTTCTTACTTGCCGGCCTAAAAAGCTTAATAGGAAAAAGATATTTTTTCAAGGAAAATAAAAAAGGCAGCCTTTTAAGTCTGGAAAACTAATTAAATTTTGTTATACTCTGTATTTAAGAATGATGCTTAAATCGGTTGTTACAAAGCAGACAGACGGGGAGAACGTTTACTATACTGTGCACTGGTCTAATCTCAGAGAAGCAGATCGGTACTCCATAGTTACCTCTGTTCCCGGTATGTCGGGTATATTTGAGCTTTACTTCATGGATGATAAAAAAAAGCTAAATCTCTTAAGGGTTCAGCGGGCCTGGTTCGGGGGCCTAAGAAATACTATACGGGCTGTTTCCGATCCCACCCTTGAGCAGGATTTAAAGGTGAAGAAAATTCTTGAGGATTCTAAGTGTTTTTACAGGTATTCCGTACTGGAATCTTTTAAAGACTTATCCGATGTTTTCTTTTTTTTCTCTAAAACCTATTTCCCGGAGAGGTCGAATATCGAATCCTCGGGCAGATTTTTAAAGATATTTGTAAAAGAAATTTCAGCAGAAAAAATAATCACAATTTAAAGCAGGAATTTCATATCCACCGTTTTGTCCATGAGATAATTTTCCTGGAACATTTAACCAGTGCAAGCGGGGCAGGACACTGGTTTGCAATTATTTCGGAAGAAGAAAGAATGCCGAAACGTGTTAAAAAGCGGTCTTCTATTCCTATAACGACAAGATCAAAGTGTCTGGAAGCATTTACCACAACACGGACTATATTTCTTGCGGAGGAAACCTTTAAATCCAGCTCCAGCTTCCCATTGTATATATCTGCCAGGAGGCTTTCTATATGTTGTTTTGTATGCTGTTTTGTATTTCCGTAAAGGTAGAGGACGGTAATTTTTCCACCGTCCGGATTTAGTAAATATGTTGCTGTTTCAAGTGAGAATATGTCGTTGTAGTCGCCGTAGAGGGGGACAAGGATGTTCTTGAATCTCTTATTTGCACAGTCTTTTAAAATAATGATGTCGCTTGGAGAGCGGCTTACAACAGGGTCTATAATGCTTCCTAAATTAAATCTCTGATCTTCACGCTTTCCATGCCAGCCCATAATAATAAGGTCGATTTTTTTTTCACGTATTGCACTCACTATACCGCGCGCCACATTTCTGCCGTACCGTATGGATGTTGTAATCGGGAATCTTGGCTTTAAATAGAGCATTGCCTCCACAATAGCTTCTCTACCCTCTGTAATGGATTTTCTCGCATCTGTAAGGGGCACCTGGTCCGGTACGGATACCATGTGGAGAAGTTTTATCCTCGCTTTGCGTTTTCCGCATAATTTAATTGTATTGCTTATAAGAGAAAAGGCATTGTCGGGGTTTGCTATTGGAATCATCACCCTGTATGCATTCCCGCTTTCCGGTGCAGCCTCTTCCTCCTCAAGAACCCGGATATCGCCTTCTATTTCGGTTGCGTGCTGTTTTGAATAGATAAAGTATATTACAATTCCAAGTCCTATCCATACAGGGGCGACGATCCACGCTATTATGCTCATTTTAACTAACCATATAGCCAATACCGCCTGCAGAATAATTGCTGCAATTGGAAAAACAGGGAAAAAAGGCGACAGATAGCCGTAGTTAAGCTCGTCTCCCATATTGTATCTTATTTTAATTACTGCAATGTTAACAATAAAGAAGAGAAATAA
>QNBI01000235.1 GCA_003641675.1 Spirochaetota bacterium
GGGATAAAGATGTATATCTCCCCGCATATCGAACTTGCATGGAGAAACAAATCCCTCCATAGGATGATGTCTAACGAAAATCCGCTGGAACCATCCAAAAAGGTACTTGAAGCTGTAAATAAATATGCCAAAATCGGCAACAGATATGCAGATCAGGGAACGGCGGTTCGGGCAAAAATAGCAGAGATAAACGGACTTGATGGCCCTGAAAATGTGCTGATAGGCAACGGCTCAAGTGAAGTTTATGACATGATCTGGAGAAGTCTTATAGTTCCTAACCAGGGAGAAGAGGTAATCCAGCATACTCCATGTTTCGGAATTTACAAGCTTAGAGCAGGAGTGGTAGGTGCTAAACTGGTTTCTGTACCTATGAAATATGAAGATAAACAGTTTAAGTTCGATGTGGATTCCATACTTAAAGCCGTAACTCCCAAAACAAAGATAATAGTCATAGCTCATCCGAACAATCCTACGGGAAATTTCATGGATGATAAGGATTTTATAAGAATAGCGGAAACAGGCATTCCCTTTGTAATTGACGAAGCTTATGTAGAGTTTGCGGGGCTTAAAAAATCCAAAGTGGGTTTAATAAAGGACTACCCGAATGTTATGATTACACGTACCCTCTCCAAAGCGTACGGGCTTGCAGGAATGCGTTTCGGCTACATGTTAAGCAATAAAGATGTAATAGCAAGAATAGCAGGAACACTTATCCCATGGAATGTAAGCACCGTAACCATGTGGGCGGCTCTTACCGCATTCGAAGATACGGAAGGACTTAACTACAGAATAAACTTTATAAACAGCCAGGTTAAATATATAGATGAGAGACTTTCCAAAATAAAGGGCCTAACGATTTTCCATTCTAATGGTAACTATATACTTTTCGATGCCAGGGATGCAGGGAAAAAGGGAAATGATGTTGTAGTCTATGCAGAAAAAAACGGCATAATTTTAAGACCTCAGCCGGAGATGTACGGAAGTGATGGCTTCTTTAGAATAACAGTTGGAACAGAAGAAGAAAATAAACTTGCTGTTAAGGTTATCACAGACTTTTTTAACAGTTGAGAGGAGTAAATTATGGCAAAAATAAAGGCGTTCTTTTTTGACCAGGATGGAGTAATAATAGATACCGAAAGAGACGGGCACAGGGTAGCGTTTAACAAAACTTTTAAAGAGTTCGGCTATAATTTCCAGTGGGACGTGGATGAGTACCACGATCTTCTGCAGATAGCAGGCGGCAAGGAAAGGATGAGGCACTACCTTCACACCAGGGGATTTGGGTTTGCCGTTAAGCCGGAGGAAGAGGATGATCTTATAAAGAGGCTTCACAAGAGGAAAACAGAAATATTCATAGAACTAATAGAGAGCGGCCAGCTCCCCTTAAGGCCGGGAATTAAGAGAATAATGAAAGAGATTAACGGGCTGGGGCTAAAATTAGGGATATGTACTACATCCAATGAAAAGGCCGCCCATGCCGTTGCATATAAAATATTAAAGGATATCAAGTTCGATTTCGTCCTTGCCGGAGATGTTGTTAAGAAAAAGAAGCCGGACCCGGAAATATATCTTCTTGCTCTTGAAAAAACAGGCTTAAAACCGGAGGAATGCATTGTAGTTGAAGACTCGAGAAACGGTGTTCTTGCTGCAGAATCTGCAGGTCTTAATATCGTTGCAACAACAAATGTGTATACCGAAAACGAAGATTTAAGCGGTGCAGACATTATTGTTTCCTGTTTAGGAGACCCGGATAATACTTCGTGCGAGTGCAGCAAAGGCTGTGAACAGCTTAACTTTAATGGTGTTCTCCACGCAGAACAGCTTGTAAATTATTTCTCCAGCCTCCTCTCTGCAGGGCCGTCATAATATTCGGGAAGCTGCATACTTAAATCGAGAGGCTGCACAATTTCACTCTTAGAAGATGCCCTCCAGCCCTTTTCTCTTTCCATCTCTTCTATGCTGTGGGCAGCAAGGGAAACAGTTCTCGAAAGTACAATTAACCCCTTTATCTGCTTCGGTGATAAGCCCATATCGCACCCTATAGCCGCAAAGGCCCCGGGAGCGTTTAGGTAAAGAACCCGGCCGTAATATTTTTTTGTTGTCCTCTCCATAGCCTTTGCAAGTTTCACATGATCGCCGGAAATCCCGTACTCCTTAGACAGTTTAAAGAGTCTTCCCACTCTCGGATCCTTTATATGCTGTGGATGATGAAATCCGTTAAGTATTTTCTTAGCCCGCTTATGCTCGGAAACTATTATTTCCGCACATTCATCTACGCTTATTCCTTCGCTCTTCACTCTTTTAATCCCGTCTAAGTAAACTTCCGCCGGAATATCCGCAGAGGCATGTCTTTCGCCCATGGTCATAACGCCGCCAGCCATGGCAACGTTTAACGGCACACCGCCGGAAGCCACAAAGCGGGCGGAAACAGAAGAGGGGGAAAAAGCATGCTCCGCCATGGAGACAAGGAGGGCATTAAGCATCAATCTATAATTCTCTGAAGGCAGCTTACCTGTCAGAACAAGGTAGGCCATGGATGCAAAATCCACCCTGCCGATTAATTCATTAAGGTCATAGCCGCGGATAACGATTTTATCCCTGGTTTTATAGGCTATGGAAGTTCTCCAATGGAAAGGCTCTCTCTCGTTGCTCATCTCTTTTAACCTACTGGATAAGCGCTTCTATTATTGTTCTTAAGAAAACCGGCAGATCATCGGGGCTTCTTGAGGATATTAAATTACCGTCCCTTACAACTTCTGCATTGACATAATTCGCACCGGCATTAACCACATCGTCCTTTATTGCAGAGGTACATGTAACGGTTTTTCCCTTTAGTATTTCCGCAGAAATTGCAACCCATCCCGCATGACAGATAATTGCAACAATACCGCCCTTTTCAAATATTTCCCGGACAAGTTTAAGCATAGGTTTATTCTTCCGCATATAGTCCGGTGCATATCCACCCGGTATAATCACAGCATCGAAATCTTTGCCGTCAACATCCTCCGCAGCAACATCAACAGAGACGGGGAGCCCCACCTTACTAACGTATTCCTTTACCCCTTTCATACCTACCACACTCACCTTAGCTCCGGCTTCCAGCATTCTGTAGTACGGATACCATAGTTCCCTCGTATTGTAGTTGTTCTCGGCGAGAATAGCTATTTTCTTCCCTGTAAGTTCCATACTACATTTCTCCTTTATACATATCTGATATTTTGATACTCTCTATTCTATCCTAAAAAACGCCAAAGATAAACAGGGTACATGGTGGAAACGGGAAATAAAAAGAAAACAGCCCTTTTTTTCCTTATTGGAGGTACAGTAACTTTCGGCTTTTCATCTCTTTTTGTTAAGTTATGTGATTTTCCCGCTACAGTGATTGCGGCCGTACGGATAATCGCAGCCGGCATTATTATTATACCCTTTGCATACACCTCCATTATTTCACTATATAAAAAACACAGTCTTAGAGAGCTTTTCGTATTAGCCATACCGGGGATTTTACTGGGGCTTCATTTCCAGGCCTGGGTGTGGGGAATTAAAAATACATATATTGCGACAGGAACCTTTATCTTTTCTACAAACCCGGTACTTTTCGCCGTAACAGAAAAGCTTATCTATAAGCGCAGGGTAAAGACTTCTACAGTATTTTCACTTATTCTTGTTATACTCGGAGGATTATGGATCTTTGTTATTGGCAATGGCAGGTTTGGACAACCGGGTAATATACTCTGTCTTCTTGCAACGGTTATTTTTGTACTTTACCTGCTCTCGGCAAAGAGATACTCAAAAGGATTAACACATGCCTCTTTTATTCACTTAATCTACCTGTGGGGCGGTATTGCAATGCTTCCCTTTGTCTTTATATCCGGGGATTTTAAAATAATTCAGTTTAATGATACATATTCCTATCTATTCTTAATGCTTCTCGTTATATTCCCAACACTTATAGGCCATACTTCCAGCAACTATGCAGTACGCTACTTTAGCCCGCTCTTTGTATCCTTCTTTACACTCTTTGAACCGCTTTTATCCAGCGTTGCGGCTTTTATATTTCTAAGAGAAAAGCCCGAACTTATGCTCTATCCGGGATATATTATGCTGATAACCGCATCACTCATATACTTTCTTTCTAAGTTCCAGTTAAAACATAAGAAAATGGGGCGGTAAAAGAACAAACTTTTTTTACAGGTATTCCGATATTATATATAAATGGTATGAAAATTAACCTTAAATTAAGCCTACCGACTATTTTACTGATTCTTGGTTTCTCCGGATGCACCACCATGCCTAAAATAGAGGTCCCTCCACCGACAAAGAGGCCGGCTCTCTTCGGACCCAACGCACAGGCCAAAAAGCCGGCGGTTCGAGGTGCAAACTCGCAACTTCAGAAAAAACTTATA
>QNBI01000236.1 GCA_003641675.1 Spirochaetota bacterium
TTAGCAGCCTATTACCCAATGCCTGTAAAGGCAACATATGCTGCATCGAAGAGGTTTATACTTGATTTTTCACGTGCAATAAGAGAAGAGCTTAAAAAAGATTATGTTACTATTACTGCCCTGTGCCCAGGTGGCATGCCCTCTAATGAAGAAGTAATAAAGGCCATAGACCGTCAGGGTTTTTTCAGCAGGCTCACAACCACAAATGTGGGATATGTTGCTTCTAAAACAATAGACAGCGCTTTAAAGGGTAAAGCACTCTACATTCCCGGATTATTTAATGTTCTTTTAAGCATGCTGGGCAGGATGGTGCCTCCGGGCATAATCGCCATGTTTATAGCAATGCGATGGAATCATGCACAGGAGCATTCACGGGCGAAGAACATCAACCCCAGCCGGTTGAGGGCAGAAGCCATCTCACAATCGGTTCCGAGCTATCCACGCACATATCTAAGCAAGCGCAGACAGAAGACCGCTTAAAAGGACAATTATCACTCCTATAAAGCTGTTCACATATATCAAGATAAAAGGGTTTCTGTTCTTTTTTCCTGCACCCTTCCCTTTCATCTTTTTCCGCATTATCTGCCTTAAAACTGCAACAATAACCATAAGCCCGGTTAGGAAATACTTAATAAGATGAACAATTTTATAGGCCGGCGCAATATCTTTCGAAAATTTTAAGGCATGTAACATTGTAAATCTGTGTTCAAGAATTCCTGTAATTGCAAGTATAATAATAGAAATAACAATAAAGTATGTAAGTTTATCGAAAATATTGTCCAGGATTTCTGCTTTTTTCTTTTTGTCCGTTATCAATCCAACTGCCGGAACTAAAAAAAGGCTTAAAAACAGCAAACTTCCTATCCACATAATTGAACTTAAGTCATGAAGCGATCTAATAAGTCCTAAAATAACCGGATTTCCCATAAACAACTCCTTCTACATATAGTATGATAAATTTAAACACAATATATTTACAAAGAACAATAAAGTATGTAACATTTGTTACAATTAGAATGGAAAAAGAACTAAAAAACAAATTGACAGATATTTTATCTAAAATAGAGCTTTTCAGAAGTTTCGGTGCAGACCAGCTTAATAAAATTGTATCTAACTCTTCTATCCGCTTTCAGAACTACAAGGATGATTCCATAATTATTTCACAGGGTGATGTATATAGCGAGCTTCTTATTTTAGTAAAGGGTACGTGTATCTCCGAAATCACAGGCTATAACGGCAGGATAATCCAGATTGGTCACTTAAAAGCACCTTTTATAATAGCCCCGGCTGCGTTTTTTTCAAAAAACAAAATCAGCCCTGTAACAATAAAAACGGGCGGCAAAGATCAATCCGGTATAGTTCAACTTATAGTTATACCCGGAAAGGACCTTACTTATTTAATATCGACATCGGCCCTTTTCACAAGAAATCTTTTAACCATTGTGTCGGAGATGGTTATCTCTCTATCCGAAAGAGTATCTTTTTTAACCTTGAATAATATTGAAGAGAAATTTATGAATTATCTTGCACTTATAAAAGAAAAAAACCGTGAAGAAGAAATCATTCTACCTGTTAAATTAGAAAATCTTGCTGCCTATTTCGGAGTGGAACGACCATCGCTTTCAAGAAGTATAGGCCGCCTAATAGAAAAGGGAAAAATCCGAAAATCCCGTAAAGGCGGTAAACTTGCTTACATAATAACAGCAGATTAACTGCAGAATATGCCTTTAAATAGTTCAAATCCTCTGAATAGTTCGAGCTAAGTTTTTCTAATCCGAAGCGCATGCTGTATAACCGGACCGGCTACTATCAGAGTGAGTCCTGCAAACTGAAATGCATGGATCCTTGTCCCGCGGAATATATAGATGTAAACAAGAGCAATAAAAGGTGTTAAATACACAAGGTTCGCAATACGAGCCGTATCTCCGTACCGAAGAGCTAATATCCAGAAAAGATAGCCCAATCCGTTAATACACCCGCCTAAGATAAACAGCAGAATCCATTCGTTTATAGAAGGGGTTTTTAATCCTGTAAAAAAAAGAACAATTACAGAGAAAAACAAAAAAGCTGAAATATTATAAATTAAGAGAGATGACAGAGGCTCAAAACGACAGCGTTTACTGAGAACAGAAAACAAACCCCAGAAAAAGGCTCCGGCGCCTGCACTTAAATAGGCAGGCATATAATGAGCACTATGATGAACCTGCAATCCTTTCATATTCCCATTAGAAATAATTAAATACACACCGGCAAAACTCAGTAGAATACCCATTATTTTTGTTAAGGTTAAAGGCTCTTTTAAAAAGAAAACGGATAGAATAATTATCCATACAGGCCAGGTGTAGTTTATTATATTAATATTTCCGGCATCAGCAGGCGCTAATGAAAAAGCAAGATAGTAAAGGGCAGTATAGGGGAAAATGCCTGCTGCCCCCATAATAAACATAGCAGTATAGTCTTTCTTTTTATAAGAACGGAAAATCTTTGCCCTTCCGGAAGTTAGAATAACGATGCTCAGTATAATTATACTAAAACCAGTGACTATCCAATTTATCTCAAAGATCGGGAGGGTGACAGAAAGCCCGCTTACTATTATAGGCGTTGCCCCCCAGAGCAGAATCGTAACTGCCAGATAGAAATACGGCTTTTTAATCACGTTTATTTATAGCAGTTATACCGCTATTTCGTGTTCGTACTGCGGGAAATAATTAGATATAACCTTAAGATTAAAGCTTGAAAGAATCGATTCTTTGGATTCGTGCTTTAGCAGAAACTCAAAGGATTTTTTAATTAACTCTTCTTTCCCGATTTTACCCTTTGTAAGCCTGTTATAGTATTCATCATCCAGAGCAACCCTGTATCTGGAGCTGGAACCGCCCTCGATTACAGTTACAAGAAATTCACCCTCTTTTTCTTTTTTAACATCTATACTCATAATAATTCCCCTTTTTTTACAACCAAAGTTTAGCTGACGGCTTTTCACAGAATCGCTTTTTTAGCTCTGTATTAACAGCCTCTTGTTTTTAATTAATGTTTTACTATACATTATATTACTGCTTAAAAACCATTCAAGTGAACAGACAACATTTCCACTTAAAAGATTTATTAGCTTAACTATCGGCATCGATTTTAAGAGTATGTATACTTTTAGCGTTGATGAGATTAATTGCATGGAGAGAAATATAATGCTTTTTAATTCCATATGTTGAAAAGCTTTTCTCGTAAAGGATGAATTACTCTGTTACTTTCATTCCAAACCAGACATAAAACCCATATACCCACCCAAACCGCAGCATACAACATTAATTTTGTCTTTATCCTCCATAATATATTTTCCTGTCAGTGTTTTCATATTGTAATAGTCGTTGCCTTTTCCATAGGGCATGGATTCATCCCAATAGAGCGTCTTTTCTTGTCCGTACACTGCCATAGTTTAAACATATATAAACTTGTCGACCCCTGCAAGGATAGATTGCGTTGAATACAGCAATTGCGCCTTTCAGGTTTGTGTCATAGAAAGCCTTCCTGCTAGCCCAGTCCGACATTAAAGCAGCACTTCTATTACAAACTCACAGCAGGTATAGCGTTAACTATAAGGAGCTAGAGAAATTCCTTATATGCTTTTTACATAGTATTTTTCCCCTCTCAACCGTACGTCAAATCCTTCATTCTCCAGCATTTTTTATGGGCTTCTATACCACACCTATACTTTTCATTCAAAACGCCATCCGCCTTTAACGTCCTCCCGGAAGGTATAGCTAATTCCCTATTCTCTTTTCCGGCTTCTACTTCTGCATTTGCCACAGTCATAATAAAAATACCGGTTGTCAGGGTGCAGCATCCTTTGCAAGATATACTAATTTTTAAAAAATACTAATTTAAACAATAATCAAAGGATTTATCTTGAACATGGATAAAAGCTCTGCTATAATCAATCAATCCTTTACTCAAACACAATGTATGACCAAAATAACCAGGGAATCAGTTGATGAAATGCTGAAATTATTCGAAAACAAAGATATGGAGAAAATCCTTTCACTGTTCAGTGAAAATGCAGTTCTCTACGATCCTCATTATCCTGAAATAGAAATGGTTGGAAAAGCAGCTATTAGAAGGGGTTTTGAATTTGCATTTGCCGGTATAAAAAAAACCAATTTTAATATTATACGCTTTTGGTCGGATGAACAGGGTATTGCCACGGAAGTAGATACCTATCACCTCTTTAATAATGGAAGAGAAATTAAATTACAGCAGGTCTTTCTGGTTGAATTTCAAAATGGATTAATTTCCAGAATGCGTAGTTTTGTTCCCTACCCTCCTCACGGTATAGGTGGATTTCTTCCAAAAGTTATAAGGATTATCTGGAAATTAACAGGAAAAATTAAGAAAGGATAGGAA
>QNBI01000237.1 GCA_003641675.1 Spirochaetota bacterium
ATATTAGACTATTTATATTGATAATCTAGTGCATTTATTTAGGGTTTTTTTACTTATGTGATAATCCCTGTTTAATTTACAATTTACATTGAATTCGTACATTGCCCGGTGTATAGTTTAGATTGAATAGTTTAAAAATAAAGGGAGAGTATGAAAAAGTTTTACCTATTAATCGTAGCAGTTGCAGTGCTTCTTGCTATGGCTGTTAATATTTCTGCACAAGAATTTGTGCTGGATTATCTTGAAGGAGAAATGGAGATAAACCAGGACGGTTCGTGGGTGGAAGCCATGATAGGTGATACAATCCAGGGAAATACACAGCTTAAAGTTTATGAGGAGACCATTGCCGAGTTTTCGAATGATAATACACGCCTTACAATATCAAACCCCGGGGTTTATTCGTTAAAGGATATTCTTGGTCAGAAAAAACAGATTTCTTCTCTTGGATTCGGTACTATTATTCAGAATACCTACAAATATGTTGCCGGAAAACAGAAAAGCACAAGTTCTGCTGTCATGGGTGTACGGGGCGCAAAAGCCGATGATTCCAGCGATGTTGCCTGGATGGATGAAGAGGATGAACAGCTTTCGGAGGGAAAAGACCTAATTAAAGCAAGGAAATTTAAACAGGCTATCTCCGTGCTGGAGGAAGGGTTTAATAATGCAGATCCCGATGCAGAACAGGAGTATCTTTTCTACTTAGGATATGCATATGCTATGCTGGGTGAAAATGGAAAAGCACTGAAATACCTATCGGGAATAAAAACAGACGGGTCCGAGGATTATTTCGGTGACTATGTTTTAGTTAAAGGGCAGCTTCTCCTTGACAGCCTCTCCTACAAAAAGGCACTTGCCCTGTTTAACAGTTATACCTCCGTATATCCGGATGGAGATAATGCCCAGGTATTTTATTTTATGGCGGGGATATGCCTTAATGAACTCGGCAAAACCAAGGAAGCACGTCTTTCCTTCGAGCATGCAAGGAAGCTGAATCCGGATTCGGAAGTAGGCAAAATTGCCCGGCAGGTTATTAACAAACTTTAGGCTAACAGTTATAATTAACCTATTATGAGCGAACTGGAAAAAGAAACACTTATACATATACTTAAGCGGAGTGCTGAAATTTATAATGAACTTCCCGCTGTTTCCTATGTTGAAGGGGAGCCAATTACTTACAGGAGTTTCTACTGTAAAGTAAAATCTTCTGCAGAACAACTTAAAAGAGACGGTTTTTCTAAAGGTGAGCGAATAGCTGTCTTTAGTGAAAATCAGCCTAATTGGGGAATTGCCTACTTTGCGGTTATAGGCGCGGGCTGCACGGCAGTTCCTATACTGCCCGACTTCACTGAGTATGATGTTAAAAATATCCTTAAACATTCTGGATCCAAAGCTGTCTTTGTGTCTAAAAAACTCCTCTATAAGGTCGAGAGTGTAGATGGAATTAAAAAATATTTAATTGATAACCTGGCCGGCGGTGAAGCGGATGAAAACCTGGTATCTGCAGGCTCCGGCGCCAGTGCTGATTACGATTTATTTATACCGGAGGAAGATGAACCTGCATGCATAATCTACACATCCGGCACTACTGGAAAATCAAAGGGCGTGATGCTTACCCATAAAAATATCGTTTCTAATGCGCTAAGTGCAAAGGACCTTTCACCTATTAAAGCAGGCGACACCCTTTTATCTATTCTGCCCCTTTCACACACTTACGAATTCACCCTGGGTTTTATAGTACCCTTCTATTCGGGTGCATGTGTATACTATTTATCCGGTCTTCCGACCCCGAAACTTCTAATGCCCGCTTTAAAAAAGGTGAAGCCTGCTCTTATGCTTACTGTCCCTCTTATTATAGAAAAGATATATAGAAAAAGTGTACTCCCCTCTTTTAAAAAGAGTAAATTAATTTCCAGACTTTACTCTGTACCTCTTATTAGAAAGGGCTTAAACCGGCTGGCAGGAAAGAAACTTAAAGAGGTCTTCGGCGGCCGGCTTGAATTTTTCGGGATAGGAGGTGCTCCTGTTGCTCCGGATGTGGAACAGTTTATGCGGGAAGCTCATTTCCCTTACGCTGTAGGGTACGGATTAACAGAAACTTCACCTCTTGTGGCAGGTTCAAGCCCCTATAAGGGAAAATTCAGGGCCATTGGACCTCCGATTAGGGGTGTAGAAATAAGGATTGATAACCCTGATCCTGAAACAGGGGAAGGAGAAATTCAGGTACGCGGGCCCAATGTTATGGCAGGTTACTATAAAAACAGGGAAGAAACAGAGAAGGTAATAACAGAGGACGGGTTTTTTAAAACAGGCGACCTTGGTTATATAGATAAGGATAACTATCTCTTTATCCGAGGAAGGTTAAAGAATATGATTCTCGGGCCCAGCGGTGAAAATATCTATCCGGAGGAAATAGAAGCCTTAATTAATGAGTATAATTATGTAGATGAATCGATTGTTTATTCAGAAGAAGGTCGGCTTATAGCCCGTATACGCTTAAACCGTGATGAAGTTGCTAAGGAGTTTGATAACATAAAAAAAACTGCTGCTAATATTTCACAGAGTATTTCAAAGAATGTTTCGGAACATATACAGCACTACTTATCAGAACTTCAGAATGAGGTTAATAAAAAGCTTAAAAGCTTTTCGCGGTTAAGCAGACTAGAGGAGGAGGATAAGCCCTTCGAGAAAACTCCCACCCAAAAGATAAAACGGTATTTGTACCTAAGGAAAAAAAATAAAAAAAATCCTAAAAAATAAATTGTCTGACTTGACATGTGAAATAAAATAGCATATTATGTCTTATAGTCTTCTATAAGACTATAAGAGGTCTTTTGGAAAGCCGGGGGTTTGCCTTGTTGGGGCCTAAAAAAACAAAGTATATATATATTGCAGAAATCATTCGTAATGGAATTAAAAACGGAGATTTTCCTCCGGGATCTCTTCTTCCAAGCCAGTCTCATATTTCTCTTAAATTTAAGACTTCTGTAATGACTGTAAGGCAGGCATTATCTGTCTTAGAAGCAGAAGGCTTAATTGAATTTAAACAAGGTATAGGTACATTTGTAGTCTCGGGGGGAATTAACAGAACAGATTTGGTTCTTCATGGTTTTCAGGATGAAATGAGCGAACACAGGATTAATATAATAACAAAAGTAATTAAGAAAGAATATTCATGTGCTAACGAGAGAATAAAAGAACTATTAGCAATAAGCGATAAGGAAGAAATGTCCTGTTTAATAAGGTTAAGGCTTATACGAAATAGGCGAACAATCTTACAGAGAACATTTGTCCCTTCAAAATACAGAGAAGTTATAAAAAGCTACAGTGAAGATAAATCATTATATACCTTTCTGAGTAATGCTACTGGAAAAATCATCACACAGGGTCGTGAAATAATAATACCTGTCTGTCTTGAATCTGAAGATGCTAAATTGCTTAATAAAAACGTTGGTGCTCCGGCTTTGCTGTCTTATAGGCTTAGCACCGATCTTTCCGGTGAGCCTGTTTTATTTGACGAAGCCTATATATCCGGTGATTCTGTTGCAATTTCTGTTAATCGGACAGGCTCACAGTATAGATTTCATTATGCGATTGTAGAAGATGATGGAAAAGATATTAAGAGAGAATTTTTAAACTCTCAATTTTGGGAGGAATGGGCATGAATGTTAAAACACCGATTCTTGAACTTAAAATGATAAAGAAAAGATACCCGGGAGTTCAAGCTTTAAATGGTGTTAACATTAATTTTAAAAGAGGAGAAATTCACGGATTAATCGGTGAAAACGGAGCAGGAAAATCGACTCTTATAAAAATTATCGCAGGAGTAACCAGAGCAGATGAAGGAACAATTCTTCGAAACGGGAAGAAGATCAAAATAACAAACGGGAAGGATGCTTATCGTGAGGGGTTTTCTTTTATTCATCAAGAGCTTAATTTGATTCCCTATTTCAACAGTATGGAAAACATATTTTTAGGGCATACATATCCAAAGAATACCCTTAATTTGATTTCATGGAAAAAACTTAAGGAAAAGACAGAGTCCATTCTTGATTTATTGGGTATAAAAGTGGAAATAAATAAACCTGTTTCTAAATTATCTCCGGGGAATCAAGCAATGATAGCTATTGCAAGGGCGTTTGCAATGTCCGCTTCTGTATTTTTTATGGATGAACCAACTGCTTCTCTTACAGATGATGAAAAAGAAAGACTTTTTTCTGTTATCAAATCTTTAAAAAGTAGTGGTGCGACTATTGTTTATGTAACCCATCATTTAAAAGAAATAATAGAAATAACAGACAGAGTAAGTGTTATGAGGGATGGGGAAGTTATCGGTACATGGAAAAAAAGTGAAGTAACAGAAGATATGTTAATCCGGAATATGATAGGGAGAAAAA